>CAZWOL010000013.1:0-55245 GCA_964635325.1 uncultured Pseudobdellovibrionaceae bacterium | reverse complement strand
TATTAGGCAGCGCTATAACGATAATGGAATATATTGAACCCTTTTTTGGGGGGTTCCATCACGAAACTTCGAATGAGAGACGAGTGATTTGGGCATGGGATGCAACTTTAATATATCAGCGCCTGCTAAGAAATGCTATCCGCACTAGCGAACACGACCTCCCCCCCATGTCCGAAGAGGAGTTTCGCAAAATTATACTAAAATTCTTAGAAGACTTAGACAAAGTGAACTTTAGCTCTTTGATTGATGAAGCGCAGAATTTTTTAGCCCTCGCAATCTTACAAATCATGCAGTCAGACAATCTTGGAAACGATGATAATATTATTTCTTACTTCAGATCGCTCATATCAAAGAATAGAGAACTTTTTTCTGATATTGCACGCTCTCACAACCTAGTACTATATGATGGAATAGCTGGTAGAGATTCTATACAGATAAATAGAACTCACTCAAGCACCAGCTCCTCAAGTTCCTCTTCAAGTAGCAGCTCACCTGCGCTGACCATTTTATGTCGTCCTGAATCAGCTTCACAAAGATCAGCAGCTCAATAGAGCTATAGCTGCTCTGCAATTGTAATTTCACAGATCAAAATGCTCTTCGAGAAAAGCATCCCAGCGAAGATACAACACTCCGTCTCTTAGTTCCCTCTTGTTGCCTTCGACACCAAGAACAAAGGAAGGAATAGGACCGTATTCTGAGCGAAAGCTTTCTAGAGCTTTCGCATCAGCTGCATTTACAGATGCCGATGATTTGAATTCTAAAGCGGCTTTGATCTGGTTATTTTGAACAAGAAGCAGATCCACTGCAGCACCATTTTTGTCACGCCAATGATAAAAACGATATCCCTTTTGCTTGTACGCATTAAATGCAATAATCTGCAAGATCACAAATTGTTCGAAGCGTCGACCACGTTCCTCAGCATTCAATTGTTCTTTTAGACTTAGGCACAATGCATTGGTTATACCACAGTCAAAAAAATAATATTTGGGATGCGCTGTCAACTGCCGTCGCACACTCTGGCTCCACCCATCGATACGATGAGCCAGGAAAGTATCTTCAAGGATTTGGTAGTAGTTTTGAATGGTCTTAGAAGAGACAGCACAATCTCTAGCTACCGTCGAATAGTTGACAATCTGACCGTCGTTGATAGCTGCAATATCTAAAAAACGTGGGAAGCTCCCAATCTTTCGAACAAGCCCTTCTTGTTGAATTTCTTCCTGCAGATAAACTTGCGAGTATGCGTTAAGAAAATCCACTTTGTCGGCATGTGATGACAGATCGGAATTCCAAATTTTAGGAAGTGTACCATAGATCAAAGCAGCTTCTAAATCGAAGACACCTTTCAATTCACTATAGGTCAACGGATAGATACTACGGCTAAGAGCTCGTCCTGCAAGTAGGTTGACACCTTTCTCTCGCAATTTACGTGCACTCGATCCTGTCATAATGAACGACATGGATGTGCTTTCTATAAGATCATGCACATCGTTGAGCAAGTCCGGAATTCTTTGAATCTCATCGATCACACACAAACTTTTTCCGGATTTTGCATGCGCCCTAAGCTCTTGGTGAAAACGTGCCGGATCTTTGGAGTATTTGAGATATTCCGCTTGGGGAAGCAAATTGATGTAGAGATCCTCCGCTGTGAGAAGATCCCTCATCATCGTGCTCTTGCCACATTGGCGTGGGCCCAAAATCAGATAACTTTTTGTTTTTTCTAGCAAAAGATGACGAGAAAACACTCAGAGCCTCAAAATAGATATTTTTGAACTACACTCCAATAATATCAGATATTTTTGAATCACACTCCAATAATATCTGATATTATTGGATTATCTCTAATTTGCGTGCTTTTTTGCATGAGCTGAGTAGGTCTTTGTTTGTGCTTTTCTTTTCAAATAATTCAATATAAATAAATAGTTATGCATAAAAAATGAAAATTGAGGAGATCCCAGCGATGGCGATAACGGTGATGGACTCTCTTGCACGCACTGTGCAAAAATATCCGACCAAGGCAGCTCTGCGTTTCAAAAGCAACGGAGTCTGGAAAAGCCTGAGCTGGCAGGACTACGAGCAGACGGTACACTTACTTGCACGTGGACTCTGTGCATTAGGACTCCCTGAACGCAGTGCCGTTGGAATTTTGAGTTACAACAACAAAGAATGGGTGCTTGCTGACGTCGCAGCTATCTTTGCGGGTGCTGTGCCAGCAGGAATTTATCCAACGAGTTCACCTGAGCAGTGTGCCTATATTTTAGAGCACTGCAAAGCCTCATGTGCAATTGTTGAAGATGCCAAGCAGCTAGCAAAAATCCTAAGCATTCGCTCACAGTTGCCTGACCTAAAATTTATAGTACTGATGAAAGGCAAAAGCAGAGAAGCCAATGTCTATAGCTGGGATGAAGTCTTAGGCAAAGCTGAAGATTTTTCAAATGCAGAGCTTGACCTTCGCATTCAAAAGCAAAGCCCAAAGGACCTAGCAACATTCGTCTACACTTCCGGTACAACTGCAAACCCTAAAGCTGTTATGCTCAGCCATGACAATCTCACATGGATGAGTCAGACCTGCGTACAGTACGATCTCAAACTGACCCAAAAAGACTCTCTACTATCGTACCTTCCCCTCAGTCATATTGCAGAGCAGATGACAACCATACACGGCCCCATGTACATCGGTGCCTGTATTTCTTTTGCCGAAAGTATGGATACCGTCGCTAACGACTTACGCGAAGAACGTCCGACAATATTTTTAGGTGTTCCTCGGGTGTGGGAAAAAATTCATTCAAAAATGGTCAAAAAAGAGGGTCAAGCATCAGGAGCAAAAAAATGGATCGCACAGTGGGCCAAGGGAATTGGAAGGCGTTGCACACAATCCATGGGACATCAAAATTCACTCTCCTATACGATCGCCAATAAACTTGTATTCAGCAAAGTACGCAAGGCACTTGGCCTTGATCGCTGTCGACTTGCAGTGAGTGCAGCTGCTCCGATCGCTCATGATACACTCGAATACTTTATGAGCATGGGCATTCCGATTTGTGAGATTTACGGGATGAGCGAATGCACTGGACCAGCAACCGTCACGACTATGCAAAACTTCAAATTCGCAAAGGCTGGTTTTTGCATCAAGGGAGGCGAGCTACGCATCGCAGATGACGGTGAGATCTTAGTACGTGGACGCCATATCTTTATGGGTTATTTGAATGACGCAAAAGCGACACAGGAGGCAATCGACAGCGATGGATGGTTGCACTCCGGAGATATTGGAGAAATCGATGCAGATGGTTTTCTTAGTGTAACAGGACGTAAGAAAAATCTAATCATCACAGCAGGGGGTGAAAACATTGCTCCTGAAATGCTAGAAGACAAACTCAAGACCATCCCTGAGATTGAACAAGCTGTGGTGATTGGAGATCGCAAAAAGTTTTTGACCGCACTGATCACAATCAAGCCTGAATCCCTAGAAGAGGCAAAAAAGAAAATCGGAACAAACGCTGCTACAAATTCATCCGACATGCTTGCATCTGAGGAGTTTCACCAATATCTACAAAAACAAATCAATAGCATTAATAGCACAGTTGCTCGCATGCAAACGATCAAAGACTTTCGCATACTGCCGGCTAGTTTTAGTGAGGAATCTGGAGAACTCACTCCGACGATGAAGGTCAAACGCGGTGTGGTAATGCAGAAGTTTTCTAATAAAATTGACGAGATGTACAGCTAAGAGCCAAACTTAGAAACATTTTAACCACTCAGCACCACTCTCCCAATCAACAACAACGGGAATAGCCTCAGGAAATAATCTGCAGAATTCACTCAGACCATTGAAGTTGCGTTTGCGCCCGGACTTAACTTCAATCGCATACACTTTGGCATTTTCAACATAGACAAAATCAATCTCAGCATTGCCTTCGCGCCAGTAGAAAAGTTTTCCTTTCTTCTGAGCAAGCTTAGCTCCCACAACGCATTCAAAAATGCGTCCCCTCCATTCTGGATCATCATCAACATGCCAAGGTGATCGAAATGCATGAATCAACGCAGGCGCAAGAGGAAGTATCTTAGGACTTGAACTCTTACGAACTACAGGACGCTGGGTATATTTTTCCAAAACACGCAAAAGAAAAGCGCCTGAAAGGATCTCCAAATAGTGTTTGATAGTGCTTGCATTACCACCTTCTTGCAATTGACCTAACATCTTCTGATACGAAATTTCTTGAGACGGAAGATTCATTGCAAGCTCAAAGACCTGACGGAATAATGCAGGTTTGTGGATTGTAGCAACACCCTGAAGATCACGACCAAGCACTGGTTCAACAATACTTTCAAGCATAAAACTCTGCCAACGATCGAGATCATGTACAAACTCTGCAGGAGCTGGGTAGCCACCAAACTTCAGATAAGTTTTCAAGTCCCAAGAGAATGCTTCTTTGCACTCTCCAAAGGTCCAATGAGTTGCTTTGATAAGCTCATAGCGTCCCGCAAGACTATCATTCAAACCCTGCTGAATAGATAAACTTGCAGACCCTAAAAGTACGATCCGAAAATCGTTGTCACTACGCACCTGATCGTAGAGCTCTTTGACAACACCACTCCAATTTTGCACCTTTTGTATTTCGTCGATAACAAACAGGGTTGGTCGCGGAAGATCCAAAGCCCGACGCCACTGAGTTCTAAGCCAGTGATGGTCCGGAGCTACAGGGCCATCTGCACTGATAAAGAGTTTCCCTCCAGTCCATCTTTCCACAATATGTTGAATAGCCGTCGTCTTGCCAACCTGGCGCGGACCAAGCAAAATTTGCAAAAAATTTAAGCTAGTTTGCAGGCGATCATGAAGATTTTTGTAGAATATTCTTTGAATCATAAGACCTTACATTTTTGTGAGATATAGCTCATATTTTTGTGAGATACGTCTCATAAAAATATGAGTGAGAAGAGACAAAATGTAAAGCCCGATATGGTAGCCTGCTAGTGAGTCCCGAACAGGCGATCACCAGCATCGCCCAAGCCGGGGACTATGTACTTCTTTTTGTCGAGCTTTTCATCGATCGCAGCGGTGTAGATCGTCACATCGGGATGATGCTCGTGGAAAAGTTCCAAGCCTTCGGGAGCAGCGAGTATGCAAAGAAATTCGATCGACTTGGGATGAAACTCTTTAAGACGAGAAACTGCAGCTACAGCAGAGTGTCCAGATGCAAGTAGAGGATCGAGGACTATTGCATCACGCGTACGAATATCTTCTGGCATCTTGAAGTAGTACTCAACTACAGTATCTGCTTTCACATCTCTATACATACCGATGTGTCCTACTTTTGCTGTTGGCAACAGAACCAACATTCCATCCAGCAAACCGTTACCTGCACGCAAGATAGGGATCAAAGCACTTTTGCTTTTCTCCAGTATGGGTGCCTTCATTTTATGACCGAGAGCTGTCTCAATCTCTTTGTGAGTCAGAGACATCGAACGTGTGATTTCATATCCTAGCAAAATGCCGATCTCACGCATCAGTGTACGAAACTCTCCGGTACCCGTCTCTTTCATGCGAAGAAGGGTGAGCTTATGTTGAACTAGAGGATGTTTGATAACGTGCACATTTTTCAAGCGAAGCCTCCATAGCTAAAAGCAACCGTAACGTTTGATAAGATTTTTAGAATACTGTTCCATCACTGATAATACGCAAAGGAGACCCACCATCTTTGCGTCGTTCAAACGCAAGTTTACGACCAGCAGTCCAGGTTCCCCCTTGCAAAATATTACCCAAAGGCAAATTGGGTTCTTTGAGCATCACTCTTATTTTTTCTGCAAGTATATCTAGAAAACAAATAGTGAGAGCACGCCACTCGGTGATCAGCTCGCTATGCGGTGAATGCGCCTGCTCCATCAACTTAGGGTCTTTGAGTGAAAGCAACCCACCATCGAGAAAGAGTCCTCCATTGCGATATTCTGCCAACCCCGTCAAACTATCCAACTGCGTGATTGTTACACCAGCATCTTGCAAAGGTTCTACAAGAGAGTAGGACAACCACTGTGAGAGCTTATGAAAGGGCACCAAAGTATCGGTCTCAAACTGTCCACGAACATGCTGATGACGACCGACATCTCCAATATTTGTTCCATTGATACTCAAACGCCCTGGCCAAATATCGGAAAAGGCTTGAAGAACCGAACTGAGAATCTCTTCTGCAACCAAGGTGAATTTTTTTTCGGAAGCTTTTTTGTAAAAGTGATTAAAGATATTGCCCAAACGTTTTTCATGAAAAAATTGGGACTGTTTTGAAATCACCTCACCCAATTTGTTCAGTAAAGCACAACGACCATCCAGACCTTCGAGTGGGTTTTTATCACTCACTTGAAAGGCCTGTGCAAGATCTTCAACTCTGAGCTTTTGCAAACGTTCTCCGTCTGCATAGAACTTACGATTGTTTGGATCAGATGAAAAGAGGCCGCTTTTGTACATATGCAAGCTTGCAATCGCTAGGCCTTCGGAGCGAGTATACGATTTTCCATTGCTATGATCATGATAGGACCACCTATCCCCGGCACCAGCATCGAGCAAGACAGAAAGAATCACAAGTTCAAACTGTATACGAGCTTTTTCCAAAATGGACAGACTGCGCAGCTCTTCATTCAAAACTTGCAAACGATCTATATCTCCAGCGTTAAAGTGACGCCAACGGCTATGGAGAGGGATTTTTCCATCAGGATAACTCGAATGACTGACTTCAAGGACAAGATCACAGATTTCAGACCATTTGTCAGGATGATAGAGAAAGTAGTCGGATTGGTCTTGCTCAAGACGCTTGAGAACCTGTCTACAGTGTTCGCGAATGGTTTGTGTACTACGAATATAGGCGACAGCTTTTTGCGGTTCGGAGACCGTGATCGTTAATGCTTTAGTCATTGAACGTACGACCCCTCGTTTTTTTGAGGTCTTTTTTCGATGGACGCTTGTCAGTCCAATAACCTGCAGCTTTTTTGGCTTCCATTTCAACATGGGCATCGGGAGGAATCATCTCTTCAGGGATAGTGACACGCTCTTTGATTTGAATGCCACCCTTGGTAATCGAGTTGTATTTCATGTCACTCATCGAAACAAAACGATCGATCTTTTGAACACCGAGCCAATGCAGCACATCAGGCATCAATTCTTGGAAACGCACATCCTGCACACCAGCAACACATTCGGTACGCTCAAAGTACTTATCTGCAACGTCCCCACCTTTTTGACGCTTACGTGCGTTATACACAAGAAACTTTGTAACTTCTCCGAGACCACGCCCCTCTTTGCGATTATACACGACAAGACCTACACCACCCTGCTGAGCAGTCTCGATACAGAGTTCGATGCCATGAATAAGATAGGGACGACACGTACAAATGTCCGATCCAAAAACATCGGAACCATTGCATTCATCATGCACACGTGCTGTTACTTTTTTCTTGGGATTGGATAAAGCTTTGTAGTCACCGAATATGTAAACCGTCATACCTCCAATAGGTGGCAAAAAGACTTCTAAGTCCGAACGTGTGATCAACTCTGGATACATTCCACCGGTTTCTTCGAAGAGGGTGCGACGCAGATCTGCTTGTGAGCAATTAAATCGTTCTGCAAGTCCTGGCAAATACCAGACAGGTTCGATCGCAGCCTTAATAACAACAGCATCTCCACCCTTGGTAATGACTTTGCCATCAACCTTTATGCGACCCTCTTCGATCAACTGAGCAATCTCAGGTACATGGATCTGTGCTTTTGTGATCGCAATTGTTGGACGTATGTCAAAACCTTTCTTAAAATATTTCTTAAAGGCTCCTGCAACGAGATGGCCCCAAGGATCTAATGAGACGATTTTCTTGGGATCGGACCAGGCTGGAAAAGGTCCAAAATCAATCAATGGAGCCGTATTAGTGAGGTCGGCTTTATGCTCAGGATCAAGGTTTCCTGCTGCAATCGCTAACGCTCTATAGAGAGAATACGAACCGCTGTGGGCTCCGATAGCATTGCGGTGGTGGGGATCTGTCGTTGTGGCAATGATAGGCCCCCGCTTTTCGATCGTTTTGGCCCCCCATTCAATAGGTATGGGCTCGGCACTAAGAGATCCTGGGTGGGAGGTTAGGACTATATGGTGAGGGTGATGCAGCGATTTGGACTTACCCGTCATAAATTCTCCCTACATGATTCGATAGATCGACCCTTTTGGCTCAAACTCCGTCGATCTTTCTGGATCTCGTCACAATTCTTAAGTATTAGTAAATGCAATTTTTGTCTGACACATCAGAATAGACAAGTAAAAAATTGAGACTGCGATTGAAGCACGCTCAAAACCAAAGCGTAGCGCGGTTAAGGCCATAATATCAATTTAACTTAGGAAAAGCTCATGACAACGCCATTTCTAATAGCTGTCTCTGGAGGGTCTGGATCCGGGAAAAGTTCGATTGTAAAGCTCATTCAAGAAACCTGTGCTACCGATGTCCTTGTCCTCTCTCAAGACCATTACTACCATGACCTTTCCCGTCTCACTAAAACCGATCGCGATCATTTTAACTTCGATCACCCGGATTCTATCGATGACCAGCTCCTCTTGGAGCATGTACAAAGTTTGGTTGGAGGACATCCGATTGAACGACCAACTTACGATTTCACAACCCACACACGTGTCGGCACCAAAACTGTTCATCCCAAATCGACAATTATCTTGGACGGAATTTTCTCTCTCTACTTTGAGAAAATTCGTGAGATCACTCCTCTAAAAATTTTCATGGAAGTTGGAGACGACCTACGTTTTATACGACGCCTCAAACGCGATATCGATGAAAGAGGACGTACGGTTGAAAGCGTCATTGATCAATACATCGAAACAGTTCGACCTATGCATTTGCAGTATATTGAACCCATGAAGAAACATGCTGATCTTGTCGTGTTTTGGGAGGAGGTCAATCTACATTCCGTCAGCATGATCGTATCTTTGATTAAGCAGCATCACGGTCTTTAGTTTTGGAGCTCGGAAAGATGCAACCACAGTTCATCAAGAGCGTTGTCTTTTTGTACTTGTAGTGTTTCGATCTCTTGTCCAAATTTCGCCTGATCTTCGACAAGGCCGTTAAATTCGCCTCCTGCTAAATTCAACGAAGCCCCTGCTGTAATAACACCACCACCCACAGTCATTAGCATAGCTCCAGCGACTGCAGCATATCCACCACCTGAGTGTAGATTTTTTTGGAGTTTCTGAGCTCCTATCGAATCTCTGTACGCCATAGTGTGTTCGATATATCTCTGTGGACCTGCCATTTCGCTAGCTACAGTTCTCTTTATAGACTCGACTGAACTATTTAATCCGTCTCTTGCAAGCGCCCCAAGGTCAGAACCAACATGAATTTTTACGGCAGCATCATGCATTATTTGTTTCTCTTGTTTAACAATCTCCGTCACAGCAGAAATCATTTTTCCGAGCTCTTCTTGGTAGGGGGCTATTTTTTTTCCAAAAGCCTCTGCGACTTGCTGTTCGATAATATTAGGTGAGCTATTTTTTGATTTCACAAAATCTAGTATAGCCTTGTTACTATCACTTGGAACTTGTGGTTTCTTTAGCTGATCTACGGTGTACTTGATGTTACTAGCTCTGTTCCACTTATCAAGATCCTCAAAATTTTCTGCGATTGTAAATTCCTTAATTAAATTCTTTGGATCCCTGGCCTCATACGTATATTTTCCATCTTTTACAACTAGTTTATAACGAACTTTAGCAAATCCACTCTTGCTTAATTTCGGATCATGATAGGCCATGTATTCCCCATTTAAAAATACTCCTTCAGGACGTATTTCATGAGTTTGGAGAAGCTTACCCCATGCATCAAGATCTCCTATATTATTAACCTGACTTAATTTGGCAACAAGTCCCGCATCTTTAAATGCCTGAAGATTTTCGATACCAAGGGGTTTTTGAGCAAGCGCAAAAAAGAGGTCTCGAGCCTCATGGATCGTTGCATCTGCTTGGATAAAGCCTAAATTCTTTAAGATATAACCTGCCTGCTCAATTGATAACTGATTTCGAAAGGTTGTACTCTGGTCAGGAGCTATACCAAAGGCCTTTTCTAAGACAGCATAACTGAGATCATGGTAACTGTTCGTCGGTGTATCGGGATGAATCCATCCTTTGGCAGCAAGCGCAGCTTTCCATCCTTTTAGGATATCTGCACTAACCTTTTCTGATGCACGACTGACACTAGTCCTAGCTTGGGCATTGAGGTGTTGGAATGCATCTTCAAATGTGACATGAGGTCTTACCCGATCGACAGCTTGAGTACGCAACGTTTGAATCTTTTCAGGATCACTATATTTATTCCGCACTGCTTTTTCCAATTCCGCAATAGTCCCTGTAGTGGGCTTCACAGCATCGAGCAATAGGGCTTTATATTGCGAATCGAATCGCAAATTATCCAATTCTTCAGAAAAATTGATGCTAAGCTCTTCTGCCACACGCATACGAATAACATCAAGTTTCTCTCCGTTCTGTCTCGCTTCAACTTCTTTTTCCAATTGAGCGATGTCATTCGTTTGTGAATTTAAAGAAGCTTTCAATTTTTCTCGATATGCATTTTGGACATACTCTATTTTCATAGCCCGATCAAACATCAATGGGTTCTTCAAGGCAGCTTTCCATTTTGCTTGTCCTAATTTATCGGGATCATCCAAACCTTCCGAAAACTGCTCATAATTCTTATTAAAATCATCATTAACTGCAAAAATCTGACTCACTCGCAGCGCATCTTTGAAACTTTCTTGCACCCCCGCAATCGCTGAAGCCTGCATCTCGATAAGGCTTTTTGTGATTTTAGAGCTTTGATAGCGCATGTACGCACCAACAACCCCAATAGTAGCTCCTGTGAGAAATATAGGACTACCCATTGCGATAAGAATCATACCTAGTGATGATGGTGAATTTTGTTGCTTGTTATTTGAATTGCTTTCATTTTCACGACGCACAGATGTATAGAAATCAGAGAGCATCAGTTGCTTCACAACCTGCGGACCATTCTGCAGTATGCGATCGATTGCTTGGTCAACAGGCTGGTCGCTACTAGGATGCGTTCTTCGATACTCAAGAAGTTGATCGTAAGCTTCTTGGGTAGTTTTGGAAATTTTATCATCCGTATTTTCCAAGCTCGATAAGAGCGCACCAATCTTGGGATCGACATTTTTTTCCTGTGTCCATTTTTGCTCAGCAGAGGCACCACACTCGACGTCCGTCAAACGATTTTCCAAGTTGACGCAGGGACTCACCTTAACGACGTAGCTTCCCGCGCTGAGATCGCTGATGATTTTCTCAGTTCCAATAATTTCACCAGCTTTTGCACAGAAAGACCCATTACAGATTTCATAGTGATAATACGAAGCATTCTCGACTGGAGAAACTGAGATCCGTAAAGATTTGTAGCCTTTGGTATCCCAAGATTTAAGAGAAAATCTTCCCATACTCAGTTGGCTTGCATCAATTTTAGGAAAATTCAACTCTCCAACAGCAGTAGAACTTTTTGCTGGGACAAGATCCGAACCTGAGTCTTTTTTCTTCTTGGTGGCACATGATCCACTACCCATCTGAAGAATGATAAGGACACATCCAATAAGAAATCTCTGCATATTTGAACTCCATATTTTCCTCTGAGCTAATAGTATAGCGGATGAGGCATTATGGAGACGAAGAACATAACAAAAAAGGCCTAGGAGAAATGTGAGATGTCGGTATATACTAGAATATACCGAAGAGGATGTTTATGATTTTAGAACGCATTTGTAAATGTTTGAAAGCTCACAAAATAAATTATGCGATTGTAGGTGGTTACGCTGTTGCATTACATGGCGCTCCACGCGGAACCATCGATATCGATTTTATTATATGTCAACGAGAGGAGGCCTATATTGCAATCGAAAGAGCCTTCAAATCGATTGGTTTACAATCTCGACTACCAGTTACTGCTAAAGAGGTCTTTCAATTTCGTCAGGAATATATTGAAAAAAGAAATTTGATCGCATGGTCATTTTACAATCCGCAAAACCCTCTGGAGATCGTTGACATCATCATCACGGAAAATCTTGATGATTGTACTGTCATTGAAAAAATTTATGCTAAAGAGCACATTCGTATTCTTTCTAAAAAAGATCTCATTCGCATGAAAAAGCAGAGCGGACGTCCACAAGATCTGGCAGATATTCAAGCACTGGAGATGATTAAGACATGAAGGACAGACCGGTACAATATTTTACTGAGGAATATCTTGAACGTTGCAAAGAACTCACTCCAGACCAAATTGTGCAATTTCTCGATGATTTTCGAGCAATTGCCTACGCTGGTCGCAAAACCAAAAGCAAGCTAATCAGCATGAAAGTGCCTGAGGATTTGCTAAATGCTTTTCAGCACAGAGCTCGCTTGGAGGGAAGACCTTATCAAAGTGTAATCAAAGAACTGATGACAGACTGGCTTTTGCATAGATGAAAAAAGGTGACTGTTCTATGCATCCCGAATAAGGACACATAGAACAGTCACCTTTTTTAGAACTCGTAGAGACTAATTACTTAACGAGTTTGGCTTCTTTGAATTCGACGTGTTTACGAACTTTTGGGTCGTATTTTTTCAAAACCAATTTATCTTTGCCTTTGAGCTTGGCGGTTGTGTAGTAGTAACCAGTACCAGCTGTAGATACGAGTTTGATTTTCTCTCTGCGCGTTGAACGTGCCATTATCGTTATTCCTTCTAATATCTCAATTCTTAGGACCCCGACTTTAGCTGCAAATGCGAATCTTTGCCATAAAAAAAAATAATTGAAGACACCCAAGGAGCCCAAGGGTGCCCTCAGGTGTCCCTAATTGCAACTAGTGGGCGACAAATTCAGATGAGGTGATGGCTTTGGGCAGTACAGTGGTCTGGGAAAGGCGTTGGTAAAGCTCGTCCGGAGCAGGAGTGTCTCCCCAAACCAAGGCATGAAGGAGCACTTCGTCCATATGTTCGACCGGAATAAATTCGATCTCCTTAAGTATGGCCTTCGGAATCTCGTGTAAATCCTTGGTGTTCTCCTTCGGGAAAAGTACCTTCTTGATCCCGCCGCGATGAGCTGCCAAAGACTTCTCCTTAAGCCCCCCAATGGGAAGAGCTCTACCTCGCAAGGTAATCTCCCCAGTCATGGCAACCTCATGGTTCACCGGCCTCAGAGTTAGGGCACTCGTCAACGCCGTAGCAATGCAAAGACCTGCCGATGGCCCATCCTTAGGAATGGCCCCCTCAGGGACGTGAATATGGATATCGATCTTCTGATAGAAGTCCTCCTCCAGACCCAAGAACACCGCACGTGACCGAACATAGCTCAAAGCTGCTTGAGCAGACTCCTGCATCACCTCTCCAAGTTTACCGGTCGCAATGAGCTTGCCTTTACCCGGCAATATGGTCACCTCGGTAAAGAGTAGATCTCCACCCGATGTCGTCCATGCCAACCCCGTACATAGACCGATCTCTTTTTTGTCATTCTGACGACCAAAGCGAAAGCGATGCGGCCCTAAGTACTGTTCTATGCTTTTAGGAGTAATCTGTTCTTTGATGCGGATATTTTCACGAGCTAGCGTTGTGGGTTCGGCAATCGTTTTTGTGTCTTTAGTTGTGCTTTCAAGGTCTTCTCCACCAGACTTCTTACGCTGCTCTTTAACAAGGGACTGCATGTGCTTACGTGTTACTTTACGGAAAATTGCAGCGACTTCACGTTCAAGCTGCCGCACTCCAGCCTCACGCGTGTAGTAACGAATCAAATCAAGCAAAGCTTTTTGTTGAAAGACTATAGACTGCCCAGCTAGCCCACACTCTTTCATCTGCTTAGGCACTAAGTAGCGTGTGGCAATCTCAAGTTTTTCACTCTCGGTATAACCCGCAATATTGGTGCACTCCATACGATCAAGTAGCGGAAGAGGAATGCCTTCATAAGAGTTTGCTGTTGCAATGAAGAGACATTTCGACAAATCAAAATCAAGGTCAAGGTAGTGATCTGCAAAACGACTGTTTTGCTCTGGATCCAAAACCTCAAGCAAGGCAGCTGCAGGATCCCCACGATAATCGGATCCCAACTTGTCAATCTCATCAAGAAGTATGAGAGGATTGGCAGAACCCGCTTTTTTCAAAGACAAGATAATCTTACCAGGCATCGACCCAATGTAGGTTTTGCGATGCCCACGAATCTCAGCATGGTCACGGACACCACCAAGAGAAATACGAACAAATTTTCGACCGAGAGATTCTGCAATGCTACGCGCCAGTGATGTTTTTCCTACACCCGGAGGGCCCACAAGACAAAGTATGGGTCCACGCATATCCTCAGACATATGACGAACTGCCAAGTATTCAAGGATGCGTTCTTTCATTTTATCTAAACCGAAATGATCACGGTTAAGTATATCTTCCGCAAAGACGAGATCTTTAATGTCCTTAGTATACTCACCCCATGGCAAGGCTAGTACGGTTTCAACGTAATTACGTACAACCGCTGCTTCAGCAGACATCGGAGACATCTGCTTCAACTTTTTAATCTCGCGTGTAAGCTTGTCTCGAGCTTCGTCAGAAAGAGCTTTTTTTGCAATTAGCTCCTCCATATCATTGATCTCTGCTCGACTTTCGTCTTTGTCTCCAAGCTCTTTCTGAATGGCAGCCATTTGCTCATTCAGATAGTACTCTTTCTGAGTCTTTTCCATTTGCCGCTTCACACGAGCTCGAATCTTTTTCTCAACACGTATGATTTCGATTTCCGACTGAATGAATCCGTAGAGAATTTCTAAACGCTTTTGGGGCCCCACCTCTTCGAGTAAGCGTTGCTTGTCTTCAAGCTTGAGATTAGGCAAGTGAGCCACCAAAGTATCTGCTAACTTTGATTCTGATTCGATTTGAGCAATCGATAAAAGCATTTCGGGGGGTATACGCTTGTTCAAACGTACATAATTATCAAAGGTCATCTTCACAGTGCGCATTAGCGCTTCGTTCTCGATACTGGTCTGAACAGGTTCATGAAGAACTTCAGCTTCCACTAAAAAGAATCGATCATGAGGCACATAGTTCAGTACGCGTGCACGTTTCTGTCCTTCTACCAGAATTTTGACAGTCCCGTCAGGCAGACGAAGAAGCTGAAGTATAGTCGATACAGTACCGACCGGATAAATATCCTCAACTTCCGGATCATTCGTCTTGGCTTTCTTCTGAGCCACGAGAAGTATTTCCTTGTTGCCCGTGATCGCATGTTCAAGGGCCTGGATCGACTTCTCACGTCCAACAAAAAGCGGAACAACCGTAGCTGGGAACACAATGATGTCCCTTAGCGGCAGTAGCGGAATTTTCACCGTGCTTTTTAGCTCCTCAGCTTCGAGTTCGTGGCTTGCCATGCTTATCTTCCCCCAATTATCTTTAGGTAATAAAACCTTGCGGCATCCCGGAGGAAATGCAACGATCGCTATGTAGTCAATCTCAGTGTCGGGACTATCGAAACCTATTTCATGTGATTCATATCACTGCACATGCTTCACTAGTAACAACCAGCGAAACTCACAATCCAACTACAATAATTTTATATGAATTGATTTGAGCAGGCGAGTGACCTCACAAGAAAAAAAGAAAGTATAGAACGAGCTGCGTCTTGAAGACGCTCAGACTCCAACCCTTCATAAACAACGCAATATGCGACCAATGAATGGAGCTCCCTAGGGAGACGATGTTCCAGCGCCTCTTTTTTTCTTAGAATTGTCACCCTCTTCAGCAGCTTTTTTGTCTTGAGATCGGAAAACCAAAATAGGTTCCGCACCCTTTTCAATGCTTTCTTCAGTAATGATCACTTCTTTGAGATCCTTAATGCTCGGCATCTCATACATAATATTTAGCATGGCTTCTTCAAGGATAGAACGCAAGCCCCTAGCACCCGTCTTACGTTTGATTGCTTCGCGAACAACCGAACGCAAAGAACCTTCCGTGAATTTGAGCTCTACGGTTTCAAAGCTAAAAAGCTTCTTAAACTGTTTGACAATCGCATTCTTAGGCTGTGTCAAAATTTTGATCAGAGTCTCTTCATCAAGCTCACCCAAGGTACAAACAACTGGTAGACGGCCGATAAATTCTGGAATCAAGCCGAACTTCATCAGATCCTCAGTCCGAACTTTAGGCAGCAGACTGCTCAGTTGTTCTTTCTTTTTGGAACGGATATCAGCACCAAATCCCATCGCACTGGATTCTAGGCGCTGAGAAATAATGGTTTCAAGCCCTGTAAACGCACCACCGCAGATGAAAAGGACGTTTGTTGTATCAACCTGCAGAAATTCTTGCTGAGGATGCTTACGTCCACCTCGCGGAGGAACGTTCGCAATTGTACCCTCGATAATTTTCAAGAGAGCCTGTTGTACACCCTCACCGGAAACATCCCGAGTGATCGATGGATTCTCACCTTTACGAGCAATTTTATCGATCTCATCAATATAGGCAATACCACGCTGTGCGAGCTCTACGTCATAATCCGCAGCCTGCAAGAGGTTGAGAATAATGTTTTCGACGTCCTCACCCACATAACCAGCCTCTGTCAGGTTGGTTGCATCTGCAATTGTGAAAGGCACATTGAGAATACGAGCGAGTGTTTGAGCCAATAGAGTTTTACCGGTACCAGTGGGCCCGATCAGAAGGATGTTGGACTTGGAAAGATCAACCTCGTCATCCTTCTGGCTCTTCGTATCAATACGTTTGTAATGATTATGAACAGCAACCGCTAAGGTTTTCTTAGCTTGCTCTTGTCCAATGATGTAGTCATCAAGAATTTTTTTGATGTCTTTGGGATCAGGAACTTTATCATGTTGCTCAAGAATTTCTTCTTTTTCAACTTCCTCAGCAATGATGTCGTTACAAAGCTGGATGCACTCATCGCAGATATAGACGTTTGGACCTGCGATCAACTTCTTGACTTCACGCTGTCCTTTGCCACAGAAGCTGCAATGTAAACCACTATCTTTCCCAGCCATATAATCTCCTTGCTGAGAGCATACATACTCTCAGTCTAAACTTAACGAACCTCTTCTTCCAGGACTTTTCGACTTTTCTTCACGCTGCTTACTACTTCATCCACAATACCATAAGCTTTAGCTTCTTCTGCGGACATGTAAAAGTCACGGTCAATGTCTTTATAAATAAGCTCTTCGCTGCGACCAGTGTGCTTGGCTAGAATCTGACACATTCTTTTCTTCAAACTGATAATTTCACGAGCTTGAATATGAATATCTGTAGCTTGTCCAGTTGCACCACCAAGAGGCTGATGAATCATCACGCGTGCATTCGGCAGGGCATAGCGTTTACCTGGCTGACCTGCAGCAAGCAACCATGCAGCCGAACTTGAACACTGTCCAATACAGTAAGTACGAACATCAGGGCGTATGTGCTGAATCGCATCGTAGATGGCAAGTATTGCTGTTACCGAACCGCCCGGTGTATTGAGATATAAGTGAACATCTTTATCTGGATCTTCACTTTCCAAAAATAAGAGCTGTGCAATAATTACGTTCGCCATCTCGTCATAGATCGGAGTTCCTAAAAGGATAATTCGATCTTTTAAAAGCCGAGAATAAATATCCCAAGAACGCTCACCGCGACTTGTGCTTTCTACAACTATGGGCACCAGAGCCATCGCTTGTGTACTCCTTCAAGAATGTTTGGCGACTGTCGTTATCTTAGTGTGGGCTCAAAAACAGACAGGCGCAAAGACGTCTTTGCCATCTTTCTTAGCAAACTACGAGACCATGATTCTTAACCTCTAAGTGCTCACATTATGTCAAACACATCAGCAAGACAAGAATCTTCCTTTACGCAATCGTTAGAGCGGGGATTTTCTTTAGCAAGTCAAAAAGGATCAGCTGTGGTGGTGGTGATCTTCATGGTGGTGACTGTGATCATGGTCGTGATGGCTATGATCGTGATCATGACTATGGTCATGGACCACTGGCACCTTCTGGATCTTTGCATGACTTACAAGAAATTGCAGAGCCTTATTGAACAAAACTTGTTCACGGATACTTTCACCGAACTCCTTAAGGTTACGAGAGATCTCTCGCTCTTTAACTTCGGGATCGCTAACTTGAACTCGCTCTGCAACTTCCTGACGAAGATCCTCATCACTCGCCGTCAGTTTTTCTTCACGAATCAACTCATGCAAAACCATAGTGTTCTTAGCGCGCATTTTCGCTTCAGGCAAAACACCGTTACGCAGTTCATTGTTAGTCAATGCTTTCTGGCGTTCACTATCATTTTTGTAGCGCATCTGAGAAATAATATGGTCGATGACCTGATCGGTAATAGAAGGTGGAACTTCAAACTGAACTTTTTCTGTAAGCTCTGTCAGCAATGCGTTATGCACAGCATCTTGGTTTGCACGCTCATACTCAGAAGCAAGCTCACCTCGAACAGCCTCCTTCATAGCATCTACAGATTCAAACTGTAGATCTTTTGCAAATTCAGCATCGATAGCTGGAATATCAAAGCGCTTAATATCAAGCACTGTCATTTCAAAAGAGATCGTTTTGTTACGATACTCTTCTAAAACATTTGGACCGTTAAAGGTATTGCTGATTGTCTTTGTTTCTCCAATTTTCATACCAAGCATAGCTGCTTCGACTTCAGGAGAAGGTAGGTGCTTCTTGCCAAGTTCTACAACTCGACTGTCTGTACTCAAGCGTTCTACAACCGCACCATCCATACGAGCAACACAGCTCAAACGAACAAGGTCACCCATCTCACATTTTGCTTCACCTTCGATCGCTTTAAGGCGCGCATGTTCCCGTGCTAGATCCTCGAGACGGTGCTCGAGCATATGATCATCGGCTTCATAGTGATTGTAGGATACAGATAGATTTTTATGAGCATCGCCCAATTGAATCTCAGGAAGTATATCGACGATCGCAGTCATCTCCAGAGACTCATTCTCAACTGGAGCCGGCGCACTCTCCAAATAGGGTTGAGAAATAGCGCGCACTCCAGACTCACGGATAGCGGATAGAAGGTGTTCGCGAACCAAGGAGTCTACGATGTCATAGGCGCCAGAGCCGGAATACATCTTCTTGATGATCGTCATAGGAGCTTTGCCAGGACGGAATCCGTGGATCTTGGCTTTGCCCTGCACGCGTTGAAAGTATGCAGAAAAAGCTTTGTTTACAGCTTCGGAAGGAACTGTGACCTTAACACGTCTTTGAACGGAATTGATTTCTTCAACGATGGCTTTCATCGGTATCTCTTTTATGGCTAGTTTATGGCAAGTATCTAGGTTCTGTCTGAGGGATACAATCGCGCTTTTTGGTGCCTTGCTCCTATCCCTCAGAAAGAACCTTGTACCAGTGCTCGGGCGTGTCGCCCATGAAAATTCGGGCGATTTTAGCGTTCTGGCTTAGGAATGTCAAATACCCAAACTAGGAGCATAGACCGCGCTTTCAGGGATGCTAAGGTGGCCTGACATTTGAAGGTTCATGCTAGGCTTCGGGAAAGATTGCCTGGATAAGAAGGTGACAAACGACGATATCTTTGAGGTCTTTTTTGCGGAGCTTCAACTGCCACTTATCTTTGTCATCCTTAGAAACTTTAATTTCATTGCTAACAAGTGTAAGGGATTGCACATGCTGTGCCCAGCTCTCCACGCCCGGCGCATCTTGACCCTTAGCAAGATCCATGAGCTCTTGAAGGGATGGCGTTAGAACATCGTAGGCAGAACTCTCTCCAAACTGCCTAAGAGCAAGAAGCATAGCAATAACTGCGGAATTAAGAGGGGCAGTAGGTCTATGACTTGTATAGTAACGCATACAAACCAAAATACGAGTTAGCGCACCACGGTTTGGCGCTGCAAAACACTCGCGATTCAGTGAATTCCGCTTCTGACCATAGATCTCCTGCTTTAGCAAAGCCTGACAGACACGGTCCACCAAAGCAGGATCTTCGCAAAAATCTTTAGTGAGGGTCTGCTTAGCCGTCAAGATATCTAGAAACCATTCCTTTTCAGCTTTTTCGGCTTCGCGATACCATAGCATGTCAAGCACAGAGAGGATGCGCTGTATAGCCAACAACCGCTGCGTACCCATGTTGAAGTCAAGCTCATAACGTTGCAAACGATCATTGGAGACCCGCAATCGAATCGAAAGAGTTTTGATCACGGAATTAAACCAATTTGGGATCTGCCCACTCATCTTCGTAAATTCTTCACGTGAGATGAACGTGACCTCACTTGCGACTTTTGCTTTTACACTCGCTGAACGTGCATTGTTATCAAAGACAGCCATCTCACCAATGACACTGCCACCGGGAATACTTGCAAGTGAAAATTCCTTACCGGCTTCTTCAATGTAGACCTGAAGCTCACCTTTGCGAACAATATACAGACCTGTTGCAGGGTCACCTTTTTTGAACAGCAACTGTCCTGGTTTCAATATGAGATTGGATCCTGCCATCGTAAGAAAGCTCCGGAATCTTAAGTACAGGATCTTATCGGTAGGAAAATTCTTAGGAATAGCTTTCCAGAATTTTTCTCAATGAACTTAGAAACTTTGCCCCTCCTTCCCCATCGATAACACGATGATCGAAGGTCAGACCGACCTGAACCATCGGATGAATGGCTATTTTTCCATCAACAACGATAGGACGTTCAACAATAGCCCCCACACTCAAGATAGCCACTTGGGGTTGGTTGATAATCGGTTGCGAATGCAAAGAACCAAAAATACCCGGGTTGGTTATCGAGAAGGTACCCCCCTGAATTTCCTCTGGGCTCAACCGTTTGTCACGAGCTCGATTCACGATGTCATTCAACTGCTTTGCAATATCAAAGAGTGTTGCCTCGTTAGCATCTTTTAAGACAGGTACGATCAACCCATTCTCAGTAGCGATCGCACACCCTATGTTGATACGATCTTTAAACAGAATGGCATCCCCATCCACAGAAGCATTGACCGCAGGATGTTCCTTAATAGCTTGGACAGCTGCATGTATAAAAAAAGCAGTCAGAGTAAGCTTCGACTGATGCTTCGCCAGAAAGTCTTTTTCTCGCGTTTTTTTCACATGCATAATTGCCGAACAATCCATCTCAAAGGTCGTTGTCACATGCGGAGACACCCGTACAGAACGCAGCATATGTTCTGCTGTGAGGCGACGCATGCGACTCATCGGTTCACGACGTACCTCAACACCGTCTAGAAATTCTTTGCCATCTCTAAGGTCGGTTTTGACCTTAAATAATGGATCGTCAAAACTAAATGCGGGAGCTGATGTTGGCACTGGAGAACTTTGATCCTGCATGTAGCGATAGAAATCGTCTTTGTTCACTCGACCATGCAACCCACTTCCGGTCAGTTCACCAAGAGCAACCCCACTTTCACGTGCAAGTTTTCGAACTAGAGGAGAGGTTCGCACAGGTCCTGCCAGTGTTCGTTCCCTCTGTGAATCAAAAATTGGCTGCTGGGTGATCGGAGCAGAGTGCTGTGTCTTTGTTCGCTCTTTACGTGACGCAACCGGTAGGTCTGTTTTTGCAGAAGCTGTGCTCGCAGGTTGGACAACTGCCGCATCTGCACTTGCAGAAATTTGCCCTATCTCTTGGTTGATTCGAATCACATCCCCTGGCTTCGCAAAAGTTGCGATAAGAAATCCAGACGCTGTCGCAACGATCTCCGTATCCACTTTGTCGGTCGCAACTTCGACGATGGGCTCATCCTTGCGAACTTCTTCGCCCGGCTTTTTAAACCACTTAATGAGGGTCGCCTCATGCACACCCTCTCCCATCTGCGGCAATTTAACGTAAGTGTTTTTATCCATATGCAATCCTTTAGATTCTAAAGATGGATGGCGCCCCCGATCGCAACATGTGCTGTTTCCATGATCGTCTCAGAGATCGTAGGATGCGGATGAATCGCATGCCCGATTTCGTCTACTGTTGTTTCCAGAACTTTACCAAGTACAAACTCCCCAATCAGCTCCGTCGCTTTTGCTCCAACAATATGGACCCCAAGCAACTCGCGATATTTAGGTCCGTAGAGAATCTTAATGAAACCATCGGTTGCTTCTTCAATTTTAGCCTTTGCAAGCGGTGCAAAAGGAAATTTTGCCACTTTGTACTCAATTCCTTTTTCTTTGAGTACGGGCTCACTCATTCCAATACTCGCAATTTCAGGAAAGCTATAAATAGCAGAAGGATTGGTTTGATAATCGATCACTGGAGGTTGTTTGCCTGCTATAATCTCGACCGCATGAATAGCCTCTGCAGAAGCTGTATGCGCAAGCGCTGGTGTTGCAAGGACATCTCCTACTGCAAAAACGGAAGCACACGAAGTTTTGTAATGAGCATCGACGGGAATAAAGCCTTTTTGTGTTTGAACTTTGACGTTCGCTAGACCAATGTCTTCGGTGACGGGAGCTCGTCCTATAGACACAAGGACGCGATCAAATTTACGACTCTCTTTACCCTCAACATGAACAACGCAGTGATCCTTATGATCGTCAATAGCCTTGAGTGTTGTAGAGGTCTCGACTTTTACATTCTGCTTGCGCAAGCAACGCGTAAGCACCTCGACACACTCTGGATCTTCAGTCGGAAGTATTTGAGGCAACATCTCAATGACTGTTACCTCCGTGCCAAACGATGAGAATAAAGAAGCAAATTCCATCCCGACAACACCACCACCGATAATTGCCATAGACTTAGGAATATGATCTATCGATAGCACACTGTCTGAATTGAGGATCGTCGTACCATTTGCTTTTGCAAAGGGTAACTCTCTCACTCGTGAACCCGTCGCTATAAGGATATATTTCGTTTTGAGGACTTCTTTTTTTGAACCTGATGTAAGCTCTACTTTATGCCCATCAAGGATGCGACCATGACCTCGATGTACAGTCACGATGTTTTTCTTCATTAGAAAGAGCAGGCCCTTGCGCTGTGCATTCAAGATGCCTTCTTTGCGTGCCATAATTGCAGCCCAATCAAATTCAGGCTTGCCAACTTTGAATCCAAGTTTTTCAACATGGTTAATCTTGGTCCATGTTTTTGCGGACTCCAATAGAGCCTTCGTTGGGATGCAACCTACATTGAGACAGGTTCCCCCAAGATGTTCATTTTTTTCGACCAGGGCAACCTTCAGACCCAACTGAGCCGCACGTATTGCGCCAACTTCGCCAGCAGGGCCAGAACCGATAATTACAAGGTCATAATTTGTTTCAGACATAGTGGATTCCCCTTTCCGTGTTCCGCTTTCTTCGTTATACGTTTCTTGCTTTGAAAGTTTCATCCTTTTTGTGGATCGGACTCTTTGAGGAGTCGATCTTAGCAGATTCTCACAAAATCGTCTGGATCAAACCACCGAAGCCTTGTCGAGAGTGTTGCGTGTCCTTTACAGTTCATCATCATGCGAGCAAAAAAATGAAAGATGTTCTTCCAGGTTTCCCCATTCTGATCGCGTCGACTTGCCATGAACAAAAAGCACCCCAAGAGGCTTGCCCCCCACGCCTACAAATCGTCGAATCACCCAACCGCAATGCAAGCTTTATACTTTGGGAGCTATCGGAGAGAGCCTTGAAAAAATATGAGATTATTGACTAATTGGAGAGGTGACGGAAAAGGAAATTGCGGAGCTCCTCAATGCCTTTTTTCTTGAGGCTGGAGACCATAAATAGATTGCTGACTTTGAGATTGTGATGCTTAAAGAGGGCGTGCGTTTGCTTCTCGATCAAAGCAAGCTCGTTTGGCTTGAGCTTGTCAATTTTTGTAAGAACACAGCTAACCGAGGTCTGCGCACTTAGTCGACGAATGAATTCCAACTCATGTGCTAGAAATTCGCGCCGAACATCGATGAGGACGAGAAGGTCACGAATTTGAGGGCGCTGCAAATAGGATAGCAAGAGCTCATCCCAAAGCTTCTCGATCTCCCATCCTGCCGTGTTGTAGCCCCAACCCGGAAGGTCCGCAAAGATCAATGTCTGATCTTTTTGCGGTGAAAGTGAGAAAAAATTGACCATCCGCGTACGTCCGGGGGTTGAACTCACCCGAGCCAGACTTTTGCTATTCAAGATGGCATTCAAAAGAGAGGATTTTCCGCAATTAGAACGGCCCAGAAAGACGATTTCGGGATAGTCCCAATCGCTAAACTGATTCGGTCGTGCAGCACTTGTAATATATTTTGCTTCCATAGGCTCTCTTACTTAGAGGAAGATCGCCACTCTTTCAACTGCTTTCTATCTCCATCCCCCCGGCGACCAACCCGTCATCCCGAAAGGGGAAGACCTTGACGGTTTTATTAAATCATAAGATGATTTTAGTCTTGGATCATCGACTTAGGGTTCCCCTGCATGTACCTATGCCTGTGCTTTGCAGTCTCAAAAAGAACAGTAGAAGACATCCTTGCGCGAGCAGAAACTCCTAGCCTCAAGGAACTCCAAAGACAGTGTCAGGCAGGAAAAAATTGTGGCTCCTGCTTATGCGACCTCAAAGGCCTCATTCGCGTCCACAAAGCAGCGAGAAGAGACGATACGGGGAATCTTAGACAATCTGAAGAGACAGGTAGGTCTCCAAACCAATAGACCGGACAAGACGGAGCTGGGTTTCAAGCCATTCGATGTGTTTCTCTTCATCGATCAAGATGGTTTCCAAAAAGTCCTTCGTCACATGATCGGAAAACTCCATACATGTTGCGATACCGCGTTTAAGACGAACCAGAGCGTCTTCTTCGAGAGCAAGATCAGATTCGAGCTGTTCAACAACAGTTTCACCGATGTTGAGTTTGCCAAGTTTTTGTAGGTTAGGGATACCTTCGAGGAAAAGAATGCGGTCTGTGATTTCGGAAGCGTGCTTCATCTCACCAATAGAATGGTTGTAGATTGTATCACCTAATTTTGTGTAGCCCCAATTGCGGCACATACGACCGTGCAAAAAATACTGATTGATCGCAGTCAACTCACCAGCAAGAACATCATTCAGAACTTCGATAATCTTCACATTACTTTTCATAACTAGACTCCTTCTTTGCATCAAGCATCGGATAAAAAGTACAATCGAAGTGTCGTTTCTTCATCCCGATCAATAGCATCCACAGCATCACATTGGTTTTCAAAACATCGGTCTCGGAACTATCCAGTGAAGGACGGAAATTCTGAATGCTTCGGGCAAAAAGTTCTGCAGCGCGAGCTTTCTCTTTGCCTTTTTCACAGACCACAGGTTTAAGAACATGCGATTGGACAATGGGATAAAGTTCACGCTCGCCTTTTTCATCATGCGAGAGTGACAAGACTCCGTTTACAGATGACAGATCGGTGAAGTCTTCAAGAATGTCAAGTTTTGAGAGAGCCCTAAGATCATGAAGCTCTGCATTAATTTTGCGTTGCTTTGCCAAGCTCAGCAAATTCCCGAGCTTAAAACGTTCGCGACGCAATTTTTCGATCTCTTCATCCACTCGCCTCTCACAAAGAATTTTTATGAGGCGGTTTTTTTCAGGTTCTAACCAAAGAACGCACTTATCCATTTTCCCGTTGAGTATGCGACCAAGCTCTTTGCATTTATCTTGTGTGCGTTTGATATCTTTAATAGCAAAAACATAACGCACAGCAAGCGTCGTAAATGGGTAAGGACCGATACCAAATTGGAAGCTTCCATCGCGTTCTTCAAGCACATACAACACATTGACTGTGCGTCCATGCCAACGAACGGGTTCGTAGCTAAACTTGTGCTTCGCATAGAGCTCAGCCTCTCTTAGCAAAGCTGCAAAAAGATTTGAGGTCGTATGCACGTGAGAATCATAGGCCTGCAAAGCGAGACGTAGGAGACGACGAGGCAAAGCATCGAACTGACGCAGACTCATGAGGTCGCGACGTACGTTGCTTGAGCTCCCTGCAAAGATCATTGAGCCATGAATATCATAGAGCTCAAACACACCTGTACCAGAGGTCGCCTTGCTAAAATTTTTTGTATCAAGAACAAGTCCTAAACGCACTCCAGTATCGACGTGACCCTGGTAACGCAAAGCATCACGAATCAATTCGATTCCCTGCGCTCGCAAACGTTTTTTAATTTCCAGAAAAAGCAGGAGGGTCATCTGAGCATCAGCCTCAGCACGATGGCTTTTGCCAACATTCGTCAAATTCAGATGCGCTGCAAGGCCTGACAAACTATAGGTTGGAGCACCATGTATAGTTTTTTCAGCAAGCAAATGTGTACAGAGAAAGAAGTTTGTCAGTTTGTGTCGCGACACTTTCTTAGCAAAATGCACGAGGAAGGTCATATCACCAACCGTGTTATGACTAATAAGAATGTGGTCTCCAATAAATTCTAAGAATGCTGGAAAGACCTCATGGATCAGCGGGGCTTTACGAACTGTCTGATTTGTAATACCGGTCATGCGAGCCACGATCGGTGGTATCGGTATACGAGGATTGACTAGGGTATAGAAGGTGTCTTGAATTTCCCCATTCGCATACTTGATCGCACAGATCTCAGTAATTCCGTTACGGGTTGGGTTGCCCCCTGTCGTTTCTAAGTCAAAAACAATAAAGGTACCGTCAACAAGCGGAATATCAAATTTTTCAGGCGCAAAGAGAGTTTCCGACTGATAACGAAAATTTTCGTCCGAAGTTGTATAATCTTTTTTCATCAAAAGCCTCCGAGCGCCACAGAGGAGCCCTTCTCGCATCTTGCAAAATCCCGAGCCTCAGAATAATCTCTACCTTCTTAATTATATACAAAGGGATTGAAATTTATGGATGAAGCATTACGGAAAAATATCGAAGATGATATTCAGAATAACCGTATCCTCTTATACATGAAAGGCAGCCGGAATGAACCAAAATGTGGTTTTTCCGCGCAGGTCGTACGCATACTCAATGAATCACGCGCTGACTACGAAACCCGAGATGTCTTGGAGAACTGGGACTTGCGCGAAGGCATCAAAGAGTTCACCAATTGGCCAACGGTTCCACAACTTTACGTTGACAAAAAATTCATCGGCGGCTGTGATATCGTCACAGAATTGTATCGCAAAGGTGAGTTGGCGAAGATTCTAGGTTCCGTCTAAAAAAACCTGAGCAGGACACCGAAGCGCGAGGAGCGGTTTTGGGCACCAAGGCAGCGATAACACTAACGCAACTAGCGCATTCGGCAGACCGAACCTAAACCTCTAAACTTTTGGAGTTGTGGTCTATGGAGTCAAGGAAGTTTAGTCTCGTTGTTCATGGCGGCGTAAAACCTGAGCCAATCACGGGAGCAGTCATGACTCCCATATTCCAAACATCCACATTTGCCCAAAAAGCTCCAGGCGAGCATACGGGCTACGACTACTCGCGCGGAACCAACCCCACTCGAGACGTATTAGAAGCTGCACTTGCAAGTTTAGAAGACGCAAAATTTGCCCTAGCCTTCAGTTCGGGCCTCGCTGCTGAACAAGCCATCGCGCAGACACTCGACCCAGGAGCCGAGGTCGTCGTCTGTGACGATGTCTACGGAGGTACCGGCCGCCTCTTTCGTCGGCTCTTTGCAAAATACGGCATCGTATTTCATTTTGTAGACATGAACGATGAAGCAGCCCTCAAAGCTGCACTTTCCCCCAAAACAAAAATGATCTGGGTCGAAACCCCGACAAACCCAACACTCAAAGTGATCGATATTGCAAAGATGGCCCAACATGCACGCAAAGTTGGAGCCCGCCTTGTCGTCGATAATACTTTCTGTTCACCGATGTTTCAGGACCCCCTAAGCTTGGGTGCAGACATTGTAGTGCACAGCAGCACAAAATACATAGGTGGCCACTCCGATTTGATCGGAGGAGCCATCATGCTCAATGAGCCTACTTTGCATGAGCAGCTTAAATTCATCCAATTTGCAGGAGGTGCTGTTCCCAGTCCACACGAATGCTTCTTGCTCTTACGCAGCATCAAAACACTCGCGGTACGCATGGTTCAGCATGAAAAAAATGGACGTGCAGTTGCAGAATTTTTAACCACGAGTCCACGTGTTCGCAAAGTATTCTATCCCGGACTTCCCGAACATCCACAGCATGAGATTGCTCGCAAGCAGATGAGTGGATACTCAGGTATGGTGAGCTTCGATATGAAGGGTGGATATGACGATGTGCTAAGGTTTCTGTCGCGACTCAAACTCTTTTGCTTAGCAGAAAGTCTCGGTGGTGTGGAGTCACTCGTGAATCATCCAGAACGCATGACCCATGCATCGGTTCCTCCAGAGCTACGCAAAACATTAGGAATTGGCCCAACCCTACTACGACTCTCCGTCGGAATCGAGTCCACTTCCGATTTGGTCGACGAACTCCGTGAGGCTCTGTCGTAGATTATTGCTGCAAATAAAAACCTAAAAACGCTGCTACAGCATAAAAAGAATTACGAAGAGTCTCTCGTTTATTTTCAAACCAGACGCAGAGATTCGCAGCGACCAAGATACTAAAGGACTGCAACTTCTTCTGACATAAGCGACCTTGGGCTGCGCCACCACTACAGTGACAGGTTCCTAAATCAGCTGCAACCATACCTGCACCGACAACTCCCGTAGCTGCCGCAGCTAGGGAAAGTTTATGCCCAGGCATCAGACGATAAACGAGTGCCCCCACAGCAAGACTAATGGCTAGCGTCCATGGCGAAGGAATATATTTTGCGTAAGACTGATAAGCTGGAGTGGAAATAATATGACAAAATGTTTGCAATTGGAGTGGAGCGCTAGAAAACTCAGCTCCAACCTGATTTTTGATGTGTGTAAAGAAAGGTGCGAAAGCCTCTTTGCAAGCCTCTTCTTTACCATGGAAGCTTCTAAGAGGTGGTTGCTGAGAGTTTTTAATATTTCTTATATGATCTAAAAATGTCTCCCTATCTTCCATACTCATTACGACAGGACGGTCCTCCTCCTGAGAAAAAATAGCGAGGACTTTATTCATCATTTTTGAATATTGCATATCCATCACACACGATTCATGTGATTCACCTTGTTCATAGCATGAACCGGGAAGCTGCACCTCATCCGGATGCGCATAGCTTGCAGATGCAAAGTTAACAAACATGATTGATGACAGAACTGCCCAACGAATTAGCATGTGAGATTCTCCTCAACGAATTAAGGATCGGTTCTAACATTTTTTCTGAAATTTGCGAACCACTTCGCTAGTTTGTTAACCTATTGATTCCTGTATAGCTAATCTCATCTTACAAATTGGCTAAGCAGGTGACCCCTCGACTGTCGCTCGGGGTGATAAACATGAGTCTAACTCATCATTCTCCATAAGATTTTTTGCAACTTTTACCAAAAACTTAATTTTTTAAAAA
This sequence comes from uncultured Pseudobdellovibrionaceae bacterium, assembly GCA_964635325.1. Taxonomy (GTDB): domain Bacteria; phylum Bdellovibrionota_B; class Oligoflexia; order Oligoflexales; family Bog-1112; genus BOG-1112. The sequence continues at coordinate 25,924 of CAZWOL010000013.1, read as the reverse complement.
AATAACCGATACACCTCAGGCGAGTGTGTCTAGCTTCTAGGTGAGGATTCAACAATGCTAGCCAACCGAGTGACATTGCTTTTTCTACTACTACTGCCTGGCTGTGATCGCTCGAGTGTTTTGAACTCTCTTAGTAGCGGGGCCGCAAAATCTGATTCAACGCTATCCCTAAGTGAGGTGAGCCCAAACGCAGGCCTTGCAGGATCCAAAGTCCTCATTAAAGGCACCAGATTGAGTGGCGCAATCTTTTCGATCGAAAACACGATCCTCGACACCCAAGAATCGTCGGGACAAATTATTATCAGTATTCCATCAGGAACACCGGGAATCGTTGAAATTCAAGCGAAGGACAATTCTACGACTGTTACTCACCCTTTTTATCGTTTAAGTTCGAGTTCGGACTACCCTGTTTATAATTCAGAGCCATCAAATGTATGCTCCAGCGTAAAGTATTACAATCTTAGTGGCGCACTGCAGACCGGGACTAAAAATTGCACAACAAATGAGAGCATCCAAAGCTGCTCAGGTTACGACGTACCAACTTGGTCCTCTACAATTAGCAGTTGGCTCTGTTTTTCCATAGGAACGCTCCTTGCAAACTCAGAATCTCGCAGTCAGTTTTTACTCTCACTTGGAAAAAAGGTTGAGTTTATAGCACCCACTCTGAGCCAGAGTCGAACAGTTATAAGTTGTGCAAATAGCGTAAATGCTGGTGACAGCATTTATTCAGTAGAAGACCGTTCATTCTACTATTGCCAAAACAATACATGGACAAGCTTAAGTCTGATCAACACAAGCGTTGGATCAACCGGATCAACTGGGGCACAAGGGTTAACCGGAGCTACAGGAAGCACAGGCAGCACGGGTTCAACAGGCCCAGCTGGAGCTTTCATTGTCAAAGACGCAAGTAACAACAACATTGGAACGTTGATTTCATTTTCGGATCCCTTGGATTCTTCGATCTTAGGGTCTGCAACCGTTTTCAATTCAGCCAGCAGCACCGCCTTTGGCTTGCGTACAAATGGATCTGTAGCTACAGCTCCGTCTCCTGCTATAGAAGTTTTTCAAGGTGCAAACTGCCCTGGAGCTGAAACGCCAGCAGTCATATGGGGGGGCTCGACTCCTCTTGTCAGTCCTAGTATGGCTTTCGCATACAAACTCGGAACAAATATATACAACTATCCTGCACTCGGAGCGACAGCATCTAGCGCAGCTCTACTCTCGTATAGAATAGATGCCGGAACATGCATCAATGCTGCACCAGGCACTCCAATTAATACAGCAACGGCAGATGGGGGGCCTTATGTCTTTAGCTCGTATTTAATGGCAGTGGACCCAACAACCGAACGGATCTTTATTGCACTCACAGACAGTAACGCTACGGATATTAAAATTGCAACCTGTTTGCCAAGCACATCAAATGCAAGTTGCACAAGCGGAGGTTGGACTTCGAATGTGACTAATGTGCCATTTGGAAGTTTAGTAGCAGGGCCTGACGGAAGACTTTTTGCAACTGGACCAAATACGAGCACTGCAGGTGTTGCTTTTTCAATGTGCTTACCTGACATCGCAAATGCGTATTGCACCTCTGCCAGCGCCTGGACAGGAGTAACAAGTGCAGGTAACAACGGTAGTCTTGATAATAGCTCTGGATCAAATACTAGCTCATCTATTGCCGTTGATCCCAGTGGGCGCCTTTATGTTACATACGCATTTGATAACAATAGCTCATTTATCGGGATAGCTACCTGTTTTCCCACATCATCAAACACGTACTGTACGGATAACTCCACAAGTTGGGCCTATGGAACATCACTTGGTGGTGTCATTTTCTCAAGTATACTGAAAACAGATAGTACAGGTCGTCTACATAGCGTTTACAAAATCGATCCAACAGCAATGACACGCTATTCAACCTGTCAACCAACAGCTGCGAACGCACACTGCACATCTGCTAGCGATTGGTCAACTCCTATAGATCTGTCAGGTGTCATTTATTACAATATGACTGTAAGTCCAGCTGCTAAAGTTCTTTTTACTTATTATGATGGCAATAACAACTATGCAGTAAACAATTGGATTTGTTCCGCAACGAATGGTGGTTGTGGTGCCGGCATATCTGCATGGACTTCTGGAAGCGTAGAAGGAACCAATGGCAGCGGGGGCTCTGGACATACTCCAGGAATCGATGCCTATGGCAATAATTTTGTAGTTACCACAACGGATTACAAGTACTGCTTAGCAGCAAGCAACTGCGCCCTAGATACAAACTGGGTTACAGTTCCTGTCTCTGGAAGTGGATATAGCAGCCTCATCACCAGGGGCAATACAGTCTATATGGTTCACTATAATGGTACTCTAGATTTTGCAGCAGTAGATTCAAGACCTCTACAACCCGCCTACTCGACGACTGTCAACAGTAACATCGCCACATCCTACTCAGTTCCTTTGAGCTTTGTTGCTCCATAACTCATTTAGGTTATGAAACGGAGAGCTAACGTTTAGAAAGATAGTCTTTTAGTTTGTCCGTGTCTGTCGAACCCTGAGAAGCTTGGATGGCACTTTCAATATCTGCAATTTTCTGTCCTGCTTGCGAAGAACGTGCCGTATCACTCGATCCTGAGTTGGATTCAAGAAAAGTTGTTGCAGCTTGATGTAGGACTCCTAGAAAACTTGCGGCTGTCGTTTGAGACATGTTGAGAATTTCGACAGCGTCAATGACTCCGTTATTGTTCACATCCAATGACTTCAAAATTAGAGCTAGGTATGCTGTCAAAAAAATTGCTAGTTTAAACTTATCAGCCGCTGTCAGTAAACTAGCATCATAGGAATTCATCAATGTTATAGCTAGCGAAGCCCCCTGCAAATTCGCTGCAGTAGCATCTGGAAGTACCGGAAAAAGTTTGAGGAGTTCACCAGAACTTGAGCTGGTAGTAGAGGAGCTAGATCCAGATCCATCTTTGATAAACTTTAGAATGATCGAAAGTGGATCAATTTGATAGAGCTGCGCTTGAGCACTTGCCAATATTGATACATAATTTGCAATTGTATATGGATCTTTGGTCAGCATCAAACTCGTTAGTTCCGCTTGCAACTCTTGCTGAACCTGCGCCATATCACTCGTTGGAGTCACTGCAACAAAAATCTGTTTGAAATCCGAACCAAGCGCATTGAGCATGGTTGTAATTGCTGAGACAGAATCATTTTGCTCCAAAGCCTTGGATGCTTCTTCATCAGGATGCGACTTCAAATAGCTAGAAAACTGTGAACGTCCGCAATTCAAAAGAAAAACACTCAAAAAAACCCATATGTAAGCTGAGATTTTCACAATGTCACCATCACTCTCATGAAATAACGATTGTCGGGACGACTTCCACTGCGATCACCAAGCTCTTCCGTATAAAATCCAACGTCCGCTCGAAGAAAACGCAAATCAGTATAAGCCCCAACCGTTGGGTAGCCTTGATTCAAGCCAAAAGTAAGGCCGACAAAATTTGCAACAACAAGCTCCCCCCCAAAGTGCAGGCGCTTAGAAACATCCACATGATAAGCATTGAAAACATCTTTGACATCAGCAAGCAATCGAAACTGACTGATCGCTGTACCGGTTTGCATTGCAACACCAAGGTTCACAGTTTGCTTCATTTTTTTCAGAGGTCGACTTCCTTCAGGGACAGTTGTTTCGGTCGTCGGTTTGAAATGCGTATCTCCAAGATCTTGCACAGTCAAACCAAAGGAAAGCGGCGTGCGCCCAACCCCTCTGTACATCACACCTAGGTCGGCTCCAAAGGCACGTCCACGCATTGCTAACTCATCCGTCTTAAGCTGACTCACTTGATTGGCATCTGCAGCATTCGCAGAAAAGTACCCTTGCTCACGATCAATCCATTTGCCCATCACACCCACTGAAAGACGCTTGTCCCAGACGAATTCCCCGAGACCAAATACCAAACCACCATCAACTTTTCCTGATGCTTGAACACTTTCTGTCGCTCCAATTGAAGGGTCACGGTAGATAAGCGCTGTTGCTGCACCATTTAAAAAGACACCAAGTGCAAGGCGTCGAAAAATCACTCCACTAAAATTGCTAAAAGCTGCATGCTGAGGACGCCCCATTCGCTGACGAAGAACCTCTGCAGGATCTGCTTTTTGTACAGTTAGCTCCTGAACAACATCTCGTGTATCTTTGGAAACCTCAACTTCAGGAGATAGAAAAACAATCTCATTGAGTATGCCACTCGAAATAGCTAGACCTGCAGGATTATAGAAAATGGCATCTTCGCTCTCGGCAATAGCAATGCCAGTGTCTCCGCGACCTTTAAAATAAGCTGTTCTGAAAAGATAAGGATATTCTTCTGCCCATGCAGATACAGTCCACATGAACAAAATGACGAAGATAATAAAACTGCGTTTGACCAACATATGCAACTCCAGATCCACGAACAAGAGATCTAAAGTCCTATCGGTCAATTGTGCAAATTACTTTGCAGAGCTTGCATTTAAGAAAACAGAGAAATGAAAAAGGATATCCCCCCGTGAGGGGGGCCTTAAGCATCGGCCACCTAAAGTGAATTGTAAAAAGTGATGATCAAACAAGGAAAAGTCAGTACTTGCAGTTACAGACACGGGAAGGTTGACTAAATGCAGTGGCCGAGCTTAAAGTTTTCGTAAATTGAAAATTCAATTTTTCGTTCTGGAGTAAAGATCAGATCGATTCGAGAGATAAAACTGTCTCTTACTTTCGTAGAGAGTCATTATTTCCTAATCTTTTCAATCTTTTACTGCAGGTCAACTTCAGTGGTGTTTAATACGCGTGTGGGAAAAAGTTGTCAATATCTAAAAAGAAATTTGGATTTTTAACAAATTTACATCTTTTTCATAATCGAGACTGCAATGCATATTGACGGCTAGCATGCACGCGATCACTAAGCTCCACTACATTTCGCGTGGATTGATGGAGCCTAGTCGTTAAATGTAACCGGCTCTCGCAGAATCACAGCACGGAGATCCTGGGCGGTCTGAGCAAGAAGTGAGTAGCGCGGAGGAAGGCCGGCAAAAGATTGCAGATACGACGAAACTCGATAAATCAACGCTGTAAAATCACCGTCGCTAAATTGTTCAGTAACAACCATGGGAATAACAGAACCCCACTCATAACCCATCGCCCACTCTTTAATGAGAAAGCCCGCATTAGCATTAAATTCACGAAACAGTGGAAAGTTGCGATTGTGAAATGGCGGATCGTAATATTCTGGGAACAACTCGTACGGATAAAATTTTGCAATCTGTGCAGCAATCGTAGATAGATCATGCGGCAATACATAAGCTTCTCCAGTCCCTGGCTTTTTAAAGTGGCCAAGCGAAAACGCTGCTAGCAACTGCACAGTCTTCAGGAGATTCTCATCATTGATTTGTCCATCATGAATCATCCTCGCAATGAGTAAGCCACCATTCTGTGGAAAAAGACGCGCAACTTCACCGTAGGTACTCAGATGATCAGCCTCATCCAGAGCTCCAATGCGATGGAGGTGAAGATGAAGACGCGCAAGTTCGCCTTGACTCACTTTACGCAAAAGGGGATGGCATTGCTTGCGGAAAGGACAATTTGTACACAAAGCCTCTTGGCGCTTGTCATAGGCTGCTATTTCGGAAATAGGGCTTGAGCACGGAATCGTTTCAGATCCAAGCTGTCGCGCTAACTTATCTCGAGTCATGAGCGTTACGCTCACTTTGGGGGCCTGGTATTTGAGAAAGCTCTTTGCATAAACCTTCTCGATCTGTCCCACACTGTATCCGCGGCTAATCAAACCCAGAAAGGTCGTCGCATCTTTGCGAAGATTCGAAAAGCCTGCCTCACGCTGCGTATTTGCAAAGCGGTCATAGTAAACCAAACTCGGCCAGAGTGTGAAGCCCACAACATCTTTTCCGCGACGCCCAGCTCGACCGGTCATCTGTAAGATCTCAGACGCACCGTATTCGGTGATGCCACGTTCCCCTGGACGCGAACAGTCACTGATGAGGGTTGAGCGCACAGAGAAGTTGATTCCAATGCTAAGCCCCATTGTGGCAAAGCAAAAACGTAGAGCACCTTCTTTAACCAATAGTTCGATTGCATGCCGTACTGGAGGCGTAAGACCAGAGTGATGGTACGCAATACCATATTTTGTGATCAAATCACGTAGAGGGCGTTCCATAAAACGGACGCTATGGAAATTCGATTCACAACGCTTTAGGGCCTCGTGAATCTTATCCTGCGCATCTGCAGATAGGGGTTCGACAAAATCTCGCAACGCAAGACCCCGCTCCACCACGGAGGAACGTTTACCCGCATAGATGATACATGGTGTTAGCTGCCAGTCTTCAAGACGCGCAATACGCTCACACAGTTTGTCCACAGGCAAATGCATGGGCCGCTTACCCGCAACCTGCGCCAAAGCTTTGCGTGGCAGGGTTTCAGGTAGGTACCAGTGGTTCTTAAACCAAGCAAGGTTGACCAAAGGCACTGGCCTTTTGGCTACTGCAACCAAACGCGCAGGGCGTCGACTAATATGCTGTAGCCAACCCGCAAAATCAGCTGCATTCGCAACTGAGGCTGAAAGTAGAAGAATCTGAGAACTCGGAGGAGTGAGAATCATCGCCTCTTCCCAAGCACTACCCCGACTCTCATCTTGGATAAAATGATATTCGTCAAATATAACGAGATGACGGCCTAAATCTGGCTCAACACCCAAGAGGGAGTTGCGATAAGTCTCCAATGTTGCAACGACGATCGGTGCATCAAGGTTTTCTTTGGTGTCTCCAGTTGCAATACCTACAAATTCTTTGCCAAAAAGCGCTCGAAACTCACGTAACTTATCATTCGAAAGACTTTTGACAGGACAAGTGTAGCAAGCCCGAAAATCGGGACGATGCAGATTGGCTTCGAAGTAGGCCTCGACAATACGCGTCTTGCCTGCAGTCGTTGGCGCATCGATCACTACATTTTCGCCATCCTGTAGCGCATCAAAGGCCTCACGCTGCCATGGATCCAGACGCGTGGCTTCGTCAGAAGGTGCTTTCGTCAAACGATGACGGGTAAGCTCTGCGGATTCGGACAGAAGCTTAGCAATAGCATCATTGGTTGCATTCCACGCCTCATCCAACTGCTCGGATGTAACAGGTACCGGTGCCTCTTCTTCAAAATCCTCTCGCGAACGTCGCGCGCGTCGTTTTGGTTTGTAGGTTGGACGATCGCTATTGGGTCTCTGTGTTCTTCCGCTTCCACCTCGGCGGGGCTTATGCTCACGGTTTGATTCCTGATTTGAACCACCACCGTCAGAAGATTTCCCTTTATGCACGGGTATACGGAATGAACTCTTATGGACTGAGCCCCCGGAGCGCTGTTTTTTCCTTCGCAAAGATGAGTTCCTTTAGAATAAAATAAGAGATTTCGAGTTAGAGAGTATTGTTATGAAAGCCAATATTGGCGTTAATACTCGCTCACCAATCGATGGTAGCAGAAATCGCACCGAGAAGCGGACCTAAAATACTATAGGATAGCTGTACCGGCTACGTGAGTATGGAAGAATTTGCAAGATTTTAATTTGAATTCGGAGCTCAGGAAGGTGAATCGCTCAGCAAAATTCGAGGTCAGCTGGCCCGCTCCGCCAACAACTGCTGCAGACGCTGACTGAGATCGTTTAAATCCCCATTATTATGAATAAGGACATCCGCCCGTTTGATTTTATCTTCATTACTCATCTGAGATCCTATGATAGCACGCGCCTGTTCAGCAGACATGGAATCCCTTTGCACGAGTCTGCGCTCCTGCTCCGAAACATCGACATAAACAAGCCAAGTCTCCTTAAAATCAGATGCAAGACCTGCCTCAAAAATCAAAGCAGCTTCATAGAACCATAGACGAGGTGCTTCTAGGAGACCCTCCTCCACTAGCTGCAAGTTCATTAGACGCCTAATTTCAGGATGAAGGATGCCTTCAAGAACTTTACGTTTAGCCGGATCTTGGAAAATCAAATTACGGAGTTTTTGACGTTCAAGACTGCCATCAGAGGCTAGGATCTCCTTACCAAAATTCTCTGCAAGCTTTTTTAAAGCTGGAGAACCTGGAACAACAGCCTTACGAGACAGTTGATCCGCATCGATGCACAGGTAGCCCCACGAGCTGAGAAGCTTAGTCACTGAACTTTTTCCAGATGCAACACCACCAGTGATCGCAATGCCGTAGTTCTTGCAGAGAGCTTCTTGAGTTAATGCTGTCATAGCACACGCATCAGAACGACAGAGATATTGTCGATACCACCATTGTGCAAAGCCAGGTCCACCAACTCTCTGAGAATTGTCTCGGTGCTATTAAAATGCTTGCTAACAATCTCTGCAATTTCCTGGTCGCTCACCATATCAAATAATCCATCCGAAGCACTGATGAAGATCTGTTTACGTTTCACCTTGAGGGTATATATATCTGGATCTACATCTGCTGATACTCCTAACGCCTTAACGAGAGCATCACCCCCTGCAAATTTTTCCATCTCGACCGGAATATCTCCGTATTGGACCAACGTGCGAACATTGTGGTCGATCGTGAGTGGCCAAATCTGCCCGTCATAAAATAAGTAGGTTCGGCTGTCTCCGATATGGGCAAGATAGAGAGTCTCATTATGAAAGAGGGCACACTCCATCGTTGTACCCATACCTTCGAGTTGAGAGTTTTGCGTACCTCTTGCAATGATCTGCTCATTGATAGCCTCTATCGCTGAGACAAGACAATGCGCTGGATTAGACTGGCTGGCATTCCACTTTTGAATCTGCTCTTTCATTTTTTCAACGGCAAGTTGTGATGCAACCTCTCCACCTTCTCTTCCACCGATACCGTCGCAAACGATACCAAGGCCAAGGCTTTCATCAAAGAGAATGGAGTCCTCGTTATTCTTGCGCACTCTTCCAATATTAGAAGCTCCTCGAATCTCAATCTTCATCGACTCTCCTCTTTTTCTTCAATCAAAATCTTAGACAGCACATTCTTATTAAAAACTCACACCTATATAATGAAGATACAATGCGATGGAGTCATCAATACCCAGTTTCTTAGCCTTACGTATTCTAGTAGCATGGACTGCTTCTATTGTTTTGTGCAACTGTGTAATTCCATTATATGCACAACAGCTCCCGGAGCAAGTTTGGGGCCAAATTGCCCTGAACTCAAACTACGAAAAAGTGCAATCTCAAGGGCCCAGTTATACTGATGAGCTGAGCACTCTGCCGGATGATTATTTTTATGTAAGTCCGATATTTCATCTCGGACTCTCAACACCCTCTAGCCACATTCTCAGAGTCTGGAGCATGCTTGCTTTGGAACAACGATTTAGCAGCGGGGATTCACCCATGCTTTCCAACCCTCTCACTGAAGATGAAAGTGAGTATTCACAAAACATCATCGAACAAAGAATGGCGCTTGCACTTGCGAGCGAGCTTCGACTTGCTTTGTCCGTACGTACTGGATTCGCTATAGAAGGAACATGGTCCCGTCTACATTGGGCTCAGTACGAACTTGAACCAACACATTCCTTACTCATGACACCTTGGGCCGCAATTGACTGGACGGAACAGCATTATTCTTATCTTTCGACTACATACATGCGCCGAATAATCCAGGCGGACCCAGCAGAATCCTCAAAAATGAACATCGATCCTGCTGGAGATGCCAACTTTCGAATCAGCCATATTTATACAGCAAACGATAATTTGCGTTTGGCTGCTGAGCTCTACAGAGAGACACTACGCTACGGAGACTTTTGGAAGGATCACGTCGCAAGCGGAAGCTCTATTGCAATGGATTGGAATTTCTACTCGCCTCTTTCGACTTTCATAGATCTGGGATGGGTGCACCGCCAATACATCCTACCTTGGAAGCGCATTGGAACTTGTTCCTCCAAAGCAACTAAGCATGCATCCAATCCTTATTCAACAGAACCTCGCGACTGTCATCGATGGGAAGATGATCTGAGCATTGCCTTTGCTCTGAATTGGGACATCTTTGCAGATTTTCGCCTGAGTGGCATTGTGAACGTTATAAAAACTCACGGGAGTGAAGCAGAATTTGCTACGCTAAAAGAGAGCTATTTAGGACTTTTGTCTTGGCAGACCCAAAGCTCGATATTGAGTGATTCTTTGCGGCGCTTTCTCCCTTGGGTCTATAGGACGCAGGCGTATTGAAGAGCAACCGATAGAAAAGGAAACGGCTTTGCACCAATCACCACCAACATCACAGCAGCATCGACTCCCCAAACATAAGCGTATATTCGTCAATCGCAGCCTTAATATGGCGAATATCAAACTTGTCGGCTTCGACATGGACCACACCCTTGCTCTCTACAAGCACGAAGCATTTGAGGCCCTAGCTTTTCGTGAAACTCTAAAGAAATTTATCGAAGCTGGATATCCTGAAAACCTACTCAATTTAGAGTTTGACCCCAACTTTGTGATTCGTGGTCTGCTTGTCGATCGTAAACATGGCAATATTCTGCGAGTCGATGCCCACAAATATGTAAAAGATGCTTTTCATGGGCACCGTCGTCTGACCAAAGAAGAACGCTATACCTACTATAATGCCATGGGCATTGACGCTGAGACATTTCTATCTATCGATACGATTTTTGCACTCAGTGAAGTGCAACTTTTTGTTGAGATCGTACAATTTATGAGTCTCAATCCAGGTGCAATCAAAAAAGATTTCGAAGAGGTGTATGCAGATCTGCGACGCTTCATAGACCTAAGCCATGCGGACGGCAGCATCAAAAACAAAGTGGTAAAAAACCCCGAGCTTTATATTTCACCAGACAAATACCTTCCCACAACTTTAGTTCGCTTACTGGATGCTGGAAAAAGTATTTTCTTACTCACAAACTCATCGTACGAATATACCAAAGTCATACTAGACTTCATACTGACAGATGCACACGAAGGGTTCAGCCAATGGAAGGACTACTTTAAGTACGTCATTGTTGGAGCGGGAAAGCCAGGATTTTTTGTTGGAACCCAACCCTTCTTCGAAGTTGTCGAAAATTCTGATCTACTACGCCTACATTCTGGTTCCCTGCGTTCAAAGTCTATCTATTACGGAGGCAACGCTCATCTCTTTGAACGTCTAACGGGCTATCATGGAGATGAAATTCTCTACGTTGGTGACCATATCTATACCGACATCATACGCTCTAAGCACAAATTAAATTGGCGAACAATGCTTGTCATTGGGGAGTTAGAAGAGCAATTACCCAAATTAGAGAAACTCAAAGACGACCTCAACGAGATTTACGAAAAACTACGCGAAAAAGAATTATTGGACGAAGATATGCAGCTTTTACGCTCCAAAATAGCAACCCATAAGCGCCAGCTACAAAAAGCTGAGGAGCAAGGACAGCATAAAAAAGTCGAACCGCTGCAAAAAGATCTAAGCAAGCTACTCGATACTCTAGAGGAAAAGAAAAAAGAACTCAAAGAGCTCGACCAGGTGATCAAAACTTTGATCGAAAGCAGAGAGGCAAAAGTGCATCCAGTCTGGGGCGAATTGATGAAAGTCGGCTTAGAACGCAGTCGCTTCTTTTATCAAGTCAGCGCCTATGCGTGTCTTTATACATCACGGGCTTCGAATCTGCATTTTTACAGCCCTTTTAAAAAATTCATTTCTTTCCACGAAGTTCTGCCGCATGATGTTTAGAGAATCGCACGACAGAACTCGGAGTCTTAGATGATACGAGAGAGAATATTTGCATTTCTGCTGCTTTGTGCGAGCGGGCTAAGCTCGATCCTTTACGCACAAGACTACCCAACAGGGCTAGCACGTTATCTGCAAAAAGATTTTGCCCGAGCTGAAAGTGTTTTTCAGCAAGTTGCGACCCACGCACCTTCAAACGCTGAACGTGCTCAAGCTTTGAAGATGCTTGGACTCAGTCAATACATGCAGGGCAAACGCTCAGAAAGTGCTGAAAGCATCAAACTTGCAAAACGTTTGGTACCCAGTCTAAGCCTTGCACCACGAGAGGTGCTCGACGATAGTGTCATCGATTTCTACAACTCCATCGAAGCCCCCGCTATTGTCGAACCAGTTGCACCACCTGTCGTTGTCAAAGAGGTAAAACCCAAAAAAGTCCAAGCACCTCCTCCAGTCAAAAAGATAGAGAAAGCTACCGAACTCTTGGTCCTGTCTAACGCCCTTGAAGCAAAGGTTATGGTCGACGGCTACTTCAGAGGTAGGGTCGGTGATCTGATTGCCGTCGACCCCGGTGAGCACAGCATTGAAGTTTATGCTGCGAACTATCACAACTTCACTCAATCGGTGTACCTAAAGAAATCGACCATCACTAAGGTTCGTGCACAACTTGAAAAATTGGTTGTCGAAAAAAAACCAGAAGAACCCAAACCCACTCCTCCGCCTGCACCGATTCCCAAAGCTCCGGAAAAAAAATTAGCTGTGAAGAAAAAGAAAGTTCATAAGCCACTCCCACCCATGCCTGAGCCACATAGTTGGACAGATTTTATGCCATTTGGGATTCCACAATTCGCACAAAGGAAAACAGGACTGGGTCTTGGTTTAGGAATAGCGCAAGTTGCTGGGGTTGGTTTTTTCACAGCACGCTGGTTGCAAGCGAATAAACTTTCGGATCAAACCACGTCGACGATCAGCGATCGAACCGCACAGGAAGAAAGCATCACTGATGCGACTCAGCGTCAGGCGTTTGCAGATGAAACCGATGCCTATTATGCTGATCAGATGAAGTCGATCAATGGATTGCGCACCCAAGCCTATATTGGGATTGGAATTTTTGTAGCAAGCTGGATCGGTAGCAGCCTTGAAGCATGGCTCAACCCACCTCTGATGCATGCACCCGTCGTTTCTCCAACTGGAGAAATACTTCGACACCAAAATTCTTTCGAACGTTGGACTCTGGAGCCTGCGTTTATACCAGCAAATCGATATGCGCAGGATACCTTTGCCCTTCGTCTACGTTTTTATTTTTGAAACTGAGAAGGATCACATGGAAAAGCTCTACCTAGCTCGCCGCGCTCGCAAGGAGATTTATGGACCCTTTCCTAAGGGTGAGCTCAAAAACTTTCTTTCTGCTTACGAACAGTCGCAGGACTGGGAAATCTGTGGAAGCTTGGGCCCCTGGATTTTTCTCCATAAGGAAGGTGAATTCAAGCAACACTATGCTGAAATGTGGCAAGAGCTCAATAGCCCGTCATTCTCACTTAGAAATCTCTTCCAAAGAAAAAAATAGACCGAACACAAGGCTCATTTTGTCTAGCCTATCGCTGAAATAATCTACGCAGAACACGCCATGGTTGTATGAAGAAATTTTCATCTGCACTCATGCACAGTGTTATACAGACATAGTTGCTAGCAGAAGGAGTTGCAGATGAGAATCGTTGCGTTGAAGCAGATTATAGTGACGTGGGTGCTCTGCTGTTTTAGTTACACAGCTTGGAGTAATGGCTTTTTAGGAGCAGAATACGACACTATCTTTCCGTATTACGTCAAATACTGTGCAAGTTCACGCATCCGAACCCTTGATGGTCACAAAGGCGTGATGTTTGGGCATGCTGTCTTCTATCTAAAAGGTGTCTGCACTGACAAAAACATAGGCCCATCTGGCCTGAAACTATGTGCGGAAGATGCAGATTATGCAAATCCCGAGCTTGGAGTAGGCATCACGGTCAACACTCACTTAAAGAATGTCAACTTCCTCACATTCCCATCTCGAGAGCTATTTTTTGGGGGAGCCCTTGCACTGGGAGAGGTGCTAAGTTCAAAAACCAAGGAACGTCTGATTCGTCAGGTCCAAGAACAAAACATCTTCGAAGGTATCGAAGTTTACGAAAATAAATATCCTAAAAATTCAACGTCTGAGGATCGTAGACGCGATCTCGCTGTCAGTGCATTTGGCAACGACTATGCCCTCTCCCTCGCACGCAATCTTCATTGCATCAATGTACCACTATCACGGGCATTGATGGGTGAAGTTGTCCGTCACCTTAATGGTATCAATGATTCGTATGCCAACTCACAGGGAAGTGACTACAGAGGTATTTTCAGATATAGTAGAAAAAAAGATGCTTGCTATCACTTCAGCGGAATATCTGACAATTGCGCACATACACCTGTCAATGCACTCGCAAGTTTGGGGATCATTCCTTCCAAACGAACCAACCAACCCTTCTTCCGACAGATTAAAAATATTGCTATACCTTCAAATACTCTTCTGAACATCCACAAAAATATCAACATACGTAATATCGATGTCGACGCTATCTACAACAACCGTCAGCAGCGAGAACTATTCTTAAAATATAGATGGATTCCGCAAGCGCCTGGTGCCCTGACTGAATTTATCCCAGCCTATGATCGAAATGAAATCTACCAAAACGATACTCGTCTGTTCGCACTTTTTAAAATATGGAAACATGCATGGCCAAAACTTGACAAAACAGCTCCAGGTGAATCGGCACTTATGAGCAACAGACGTGACTTTCTAGGAAAATACGAGAAAGCTCTGCAAACGATTGAAGAACGCGAAGCCAGTGCGTTTTTCAAAGAGCAAGAGGCTAAGTCTGCTCCAGATTGGGCACGAGATTTGAACAAACGCAAAGACTACCTACAAAAAACAATCATGGCCGCTGTTCGCTGGAAAAAACATGAAATGAATGAATTTGAAAGACAGATAGCTGAGCTCGACAAACAACTACAGCAGCATCAAAACGCGGTAGATTATTTGAAGTTTGTAAAGGACTTCAAAATGTTTGTGGGAGAGCGTCTAGCCTCCTTGCAAGAGCAAACCATTCAAGGTCGAGGTGAGTTATGAACAACAAAATACAAAAACCTCTATATCGCGTTCGCTTCATGAACAAGGAAGACAATAAAGTTGTAGAAGTCACAGTAAAACGAGTGGTCTCCAGCGAGTTTCTGGGACTCATTATGTTAGAAGACTTTGTATTCTCGGACAGTCAAGTTGTGCTTGCAGGGGATGATAAATTGAAAAAACAGTTTCTTGATACCAAGCGCCTGCACATCCCCTACCATAACATCCTGGCAATTGAAGAGTTTCTAGCTCCTAAGCAGGAAACTAAACAGGTCCCATTTATACGAGAAATCTCCAGTCCAGATACGCTCTAGCTGAACAAGCTCTCACAGTAGCGCAATTGAATTTCCGCACTTGACGAAAATCCTTAGCAGCGCTAGCTTGCCGTAAATTTACTGTCTCCATACCATGAAAGGACGTTATGAAAGCCCTACGTTTTCTTACATTATTACTTATTTATTTCAGTACTTGGACCGTCTTTGCAACCGGATCTGAGGAACCCTTTGCAAATGGATCACAAGAACCATTTGGCGGATCTGTAGGTCCATGGTTTGGTGAAGAAGACGTGAGAATTGCTCAGTTAGATCCAGTTGATTACTTGGAGACTGCTACAAGTATCGTAGCTCTTTCCCGTTTGATGGAAAGTGGTTCACTTAGTTCAACTGATGGTTGGAATTTGGCATATACAAATTTGGAAACAAACCAAGAACGCATACTCAATCAAATGCGTGCAAATCCCGAATCAGTCCGACCAACTACCGAGCTACTGAGAGATCTGTTGAGATTTCACCTCGAGCGCTCTAGAAGCTGGACCCATAACTCTCGATTCTTTTTTATGTTCGAACTAGGACGTATTCTTTCAACTGATGCAGACCTCCAAAATGACACTTCTATTCAAGAACTTGTTCGTTATTTCAACGGCAGACTAAATGATAGTCCGAATCTAAGGACTCCACTCCAAGTCTATGAGAATAACGTCAATATGCCACGTTTACGAAATGATAGAAGCATGGGTTTTGCAGACATAAGTGTAGAATTCGAAATTCAGCCTCTCCCAGATCTAACTCGCTATGAAATCAGAGACATCACCCAAGCGTATACCTCTTCTGCCAACTTAGAGATTTCTGAGGATGCATCATCACCAGCATCATCGACTGCAAGTTGTTGTGCAGTGCTGATTTATCTTTGCAGCTGTGGATTTTTTGGCAAAGGCTCTCGCTAACAAATTTCAGAAAAAGCTATGGCAGCACAGCTAGCGAATTTTGATAAAAACTGGGTGGGGCAAGGCGAAGGTTTGGCCCACGCTCAAAATGAACTCGATCTCCAAAACCAAGGCGCATAATTCCATGCAAGCCATCACAAGCAAGGATGGCTTTTTCACTAAGATTTTCGATTTGCAAGGACTGCGTATCAGGATCGAAAGCACCTAAATCAAGAGTCTGATGTGGATCCTTCGAGGTGGAATCATAGAGCTCTCGTACTTTGAACTGACATATCGGACTTGTGAGTTCCATTGGCTTGGCTCCAGCAGCATGAATGGCTGCTGTGCTTCCACAGGCAGTGCTCACCCATGCTCCGCTGGAACGATGCTCTTCCTGTCTATTCTCGAAGTTAATTTTGTAACGCGTCGTCGCAGCAGGTGATGCATTAGCATAAAGGAAGTCGTTGAGCACCGGCTCGGTCTCTTTCACCTTCCCCGAATCTGCAGAGAGCACGCATGCCCGCAGACGAGATACTAAAAGAGGTTGGAGGGTATGAGCAGCTAACTGCTGGACCATGCTCTCCAAACCATCCAAGGCGCAGTGACAGAGTTTACCAACACTTGTACTCGAAGAACGCACACCAACAAGAAGAGGCCTACTATCCAGAATGTGATGGCTCGCCTCCAAAACTGTCCCGTCACCACCGACTGTGATCACAGCAGAGACTTCATCCAAGTCAGGCCAAAAGAAGCCCCTGTTTATGATCGCATAGTCGATTTTGTAGCGTTTCAGAAGAATATAAAGTTCATTCAAGCAACGATAGTGTTCGTCATGAGTACTTTCTAGTAGTTGGAAGTACCCAGGATCGATCTGCCCAGATTGCACACGCTTGCGAATGATCTCACCGTGTAACTCTAAGTTGGTTTTTTTAGAAACGACGAGAACATTCATCTCAAACTCCAACGCACGCTTAGTCTTCTTTCGCGTTATCCAAAGCTAGGTACTGAGGATTGCGATAGACCGCTTTGCGCTTTTCAAACTTATCACGCGCAGTCTGCTCAAATTTTTGCAGGAACAGAAATCCATTGCGATAGACAGATGTTTGCATGATCTGCTCACGTTTTTTGGCATCGAGAGCATTTGGGTCTGCAACCGTTCGTGAGTTGAGTCGTATGATGTAACTGCTGCTCTGAACTTCGACAACATCTTGGACCAACTGTCCAGGCTGACGAAGCTTCAGCACACTTTCAACCATCTTCGCATTGCTTCCAATACCAGAGATATAAGTCGTGTTGAAAGCAAAGTCTTCACTCGTTTTCCAACTTGCTCCAGCGCTTTTGAGCAGCTCATCGACAGACTTGTTGTCTTTTAATGCTGCTAAGATTTTAGCTGAGAGTTCTTTTGCAAGTGCTGGGCCTTGGGTCTGGCGCAACAATTTACGAGCTATCTCAAGACGCGCTTGCTCCAAACTAACATTATGCTCAGGTTTTCTTTCCAAGAGCTGGATAATATGAAAACCAAACGGCGATTCGACTACAGAACTTAGCTGTCCTGCTTTCATCGCAAATGCAGCATCGCTAAATTCTTTGACCATAGCATCTGCTGAGAAGAAGCCAAGATCTCCGCCAGAATTTTTGCCAGTAGGCTCATCGGTCTCTTTTTTTGCAATCGCAGCAAAATCAGCACCACTTGCCTTAACATGAGCCAGCAAAGTTTCTGCACGTTTTTTTGCATCCTCTTTGGACCGTTTAGCAGCATCTCCTGCTGCATTGCGTGCATCCTTGTAGGCAACCAAAATATGTCGCGCGTGTACTTTCTCAGGTGTGTGATACTCGCTTTGATGAGCATCGTAAAAAGTTTTGATCTTTGCAGCGCTGTCTGCATTGGCGAGGAATGCCTGAATTTCGGCATCTGTAATCGTCAAAGCGACTTTGTCTGGATCAACCTTTAGGAAGTCGACCTTCATCTTGCTTTCGCCCAGACGGTAATCAAAATCGACAGAACTCGTTGACACGTAATTAGCGTTAGCGATCAAGTCACGCAGGTGATCCACAGTAATGTTGCGACGCATCTCGTCCATGAAGGAAACTTCCGAATAGCGGTTGCCCCGCAGAAAATTTTGGAAGGCTTCATCCGAGAACTTTCCGTCTTTGTCACGGAAGGCGCGAATCTGTGTCAAATAGGAAACGACCTCGTCATCTGTAGCACCAAGCCCAAGCTGCTTTGCTTCGAGAAAGAGGATGCGGTAGGTCAGAAGCTGGTCAAGAACCTGTCCTGCAACTTTGACCTCTTGAGCACTCTCACCCATGCGCTGTCGAGTTCTTTCGACCTCACCTTGGTAGGCGCGCGAGAACTCAATCTGTGTGACTTCTTCACCATCGACTGACCCTGCAACGTTATCCAGTTGGTGCATAAACCCTTGTGGATTACACACACCAAAAAATAACATCGCACCAAGGGAGAGACCAAGGATGATGTAGGTGCTCCAATTTTTTTTGAAGTTTTTTGAATCGAATTGATTTAGTTGGACCATCGAATACCCCGGAGAATCATGGAGAGGCTAGAGACATATGCTTCCATACCTCTAGCACAAATTTTTCGATCGTGATAATTGATTTGAAAGAATTATAATGTTTTTAGAAACGGAAGAGTATGTCTTTTATTCTCAGAAGGCTGTCCTAGTTTCCCAAAACATCGCAAGGATAACGGGGACTTATTGGAGGAAGATGATGTTTTTTGATTGGCTTGCGGGCTTATTCTCGAATGACTTAGCCATCGATCTTGGCACCGCGAACACTTTGGTCTACCTAAAAGGTAAGGGTATCGTGACAAACGAACCCTCAGTGGTCGCTGTTCAAATTGATAGCAGAGGGGGTAAAAAAATTCTCGCTGTCGGTAAAGAAGCGAAGAACATGCTCGGTCGAACGCCAGGCTCCATCACAGCTATACGTCCTATGAAGGATGGCGTCATTGCTGATTTTGAAATAACAGAAGCGATGCTCCGTTATTTTATTGAGAAGGCACACAATCGCCGAACGATGGTTAAACCACGCATCATCATCTGTGTTCCATACGGAATAACAGAAGTCGAAAAAAGAGCTGTGCGAGAATCAGCCGAGTCTGCTGGTGCTCGACAAGTCTTTTTGATTGAAGAACCAATGGCAGCTGCAATCGGTGCAGGCCTTCCTATCACTGAGCCAAGTGGAAACATGATCGTCGACATCGGTGGTGGAACCACAGAGGTTGCCGTCATTTCTCTTGCAGGTATCGTGTACTCCAAATCCGTTCGTGTGGGCGGAGACAAAATGGATGAGGCGATCGTCAACTACCTCAAACGCAAATACAACCTTCTTATCGGTGAGCGCACAGCTGAACAAATTAAGATCAATATTGGTACAGCCTATCCTGAAGATGAAGTTCGCCGCATGCATGTTAAGGGGCGCGATCTTGTTGCTGGAATTCCCAAAACTATCGAAGTTGTTTCCGAAGAAATTCGCGAGGCAATTTCCGAACCCGTCAATACCATCGTCGAAGCTGTTCGCGTAGCTCTTGAAAAAACTCCTCCCGAACTTGCTGCAGACATTGTCGACAAGGGCATTGTTCTTGCTGGCGGAGGTGCTTTGATTCGCAATCTCGACATTCTCTTACGAGAAGAGACTGGACTTCCGATCACGATCGCAGAAGATCCTCTGTGTGCAGTTGTATTAGGTAGCGGAAAAGCTCTGGATCAGATCGACATCTTGAGCAGTGTTGCAATGCAATAAACCTCTGCTCCCTAGAGGAAGCAGATTCTTATTGGAGTGCAAGACCCCTCAAAGCTCTAAGCGCAATTCCTGCGATGTAGTTCCTCGCGGAACTACGGGAAAATACAAGGGCTTTTTTGGACTTGCAGTCTTTTTTTGTCGGCGCATTAGGATAAATCGGAGTCTTTAGATGTCATGGTTGCGAGGGCACAAAATTGGGGGCCTGCTCATTTTGAGCGCTCTCGTGGCACCGTTTCTATTCTTTTCTGCTCCCAGGATACCCTGGGCTAAAGAAGCCTCTCCTTTGCTGAATCTCGGTCAGGAGATACTCTATCCCTTTGAATATGCGTGGCACAGTTCGGTGCGTTTCTTCATCGATAACTGGTCTCGCTATTTTTATTTGGTAGGTGTCGAAAAGGAAAACGAGGTTCTACGCAAAGATCTTTTCCATCTGCAAACTAAGATTCTCGACTACGACCACCAGGTTGCAGAGGTCACACGCTTGCGTGATCTACTCAGCTTCTCGGGTAGTCTGACCAAGAAGATGCTGATTGCAGAAGTGATTGGTACAATGGGACACCCTCCATTTCAAACAATCCGTATCGGCCGTGGAAACAAAAGTGGCGTACGTGTTGGCATGCCGGTTATTTCTTCCAAGGGCGTTGTCGGTAGAGTCTTGCGCACGGGCTATGCTTTCGCTGATATCCAACGTTTGGGAGATGCTCACTTCAACTTGGATGTCATCATCGAACGCAACCGCATCCGAGGTATTTTGAAAGGTCTTGATGACAATCGCTGCCTTCTACAACTGCATCGACGAACCGATGTGCGCATCGGAGATACCATCGTCACCTCTGGAATGTCGGGAGGATTCCCCAAAGGCTTACCTGTAGGTATCGTCGTACGCATCAGCTATGAAATGGATAATATTTCGCAAGTGATCACGATGAAACCTTGGGTCGAACCTCAGGGCCTCGACGAACTGATGGTTCTGCAACAGACAAGCGATGACATCGATACAATCTCTGAAACAGCAGGCGATGATTGGTTAAATAATGCAACGAGCCTTCAAGAGACAAAATGAGAACACGTGCCAATCCATTTCTGAGTGGACAACTCAGGACTCTCTTTCCAAAGCCCTTAGCGGACTCACCAGTCCTAGAGCTTCTCTACATAGCTGAACTTCTTATTTTGCAGGATTTCATACTTCCGCAAATTTTCGGTCATAAACTATTTATTGACCTGCTGACACCGTGGCTTGTCATACTCTTTGTCTTTCGTTCTCCAGCACATGTTTTTCTTATTGCTACAGCCGCTGTTTTGCTTCTAGAAACGCATGCTGGTCTGCCACGTGGATTGCTTGTGTGCTTCTATTGGAGCCTAGGAATAGGTATTCACTTTATCCGTCAGCAAATTTCCTGGTCAAGTCCCCTACCTTGGATCAGTGTGCTTTTGCTAAGTCAGGCAGGATTAGCCGTCCTCGAAACACTGTCCTACTGGACACAAAATTTTAGCACCATTTATTTTTCACATATTTCTTTCGTTTCACTGATCGTGAATCGACTTATCAGTTGTATGGTCGGTCTTTACATCGTGTTGTATTTTCGCTTAGATACTTTACAGGAGCACAGACTTGCTCGGAGGTAGACGACATTCAGAGTGCCCCATCGAAGAAGGACGCTTTGTCTTAGGTAGTATTGCTATTTTTATTGGGCTTGCGGTTCTGTTGATCCGTATCTGGTACTTGCAAATTTATATGGGAGACTACTACCTCCAAATCTCTGAGAACAACCGCATACGTCGCATAGAAATCCCTGCTCCTCGCGGTATGATTTTCGATCGAGATAGCAAGATCATATTGGGTAACCGACCTTTTTTCGATTTGGTACTGATTCCCCAATATGTACGCAATGAAGACAAGACATTGCGTGTAATCGCCAACCTGCTGCATCTACCATTTTCAGAGCTACAAGCCGAAATGAAACGGGTACGAGGTCAGCCCAAATTTTTGCCAGTCACACTTAAACGCAACCTGTCTCTACATGAGGTTGCCATTATCGAAGGACAAAAATCCTTTCTGCCCGGCATCGATATCAATATAGCTCCGCGTCGTGACTACCAGGAAGATGCCCCACCGCACATACTTGGATACATCGGCGAAATCAGCGCTGAATCTCTCAAGAGCTTCAACCAAAAAAATCCTGAAAATCCTTATTTGATGGGTGAATTGGTTGGAAAACATGGTCTTGAGTTGCAGTGGGAAGAAATGCTTCGTGGCAAACGTGGTTATAAATACATTCAAGTTGATGCCCTAGGTCGTCAGACGCGTTTAGCAGAAGATATGGGATGGAAATTTCCGATCAGTCCGGCAGTCCCTGGTGTGGATCTCACACTGACCATTGATATGAATTTACAGCGCGTTGCAACAAAAGCATTTCAAGGCAAACAGGGTTCTGTCATTGCAATGAATCCACAAACGGGAGAAATTCTTGCTCTCGTCAGTTCTCCAGATTTTGATCCTGCAATTTATCAGGAAGGCATCAGCTTTGATAAGTGGCAGGCATTGATCAACGATCCTTTCAAACCACTGTTTGACAAAACAACAGGAGGTACATTCCCTCCAGGTAGCGCTTACAAAACTGTCGTTGCAATCGCTGCTCTCGAAGAAGGTATCATTCGACCCAACTCTACCTATTACTGCCCAGGCGTATTCAATCTTGGTAACCAACCCTTTCACTGCCATAAGCGTGAAGGTCACGGTACCATCAATTTGCTCGAAGCCCTCTTACTGTCCTGTGACGTTTATTTTTACCACCTTGGGATCGAGCTCGGAATGGATCGCATGGCAAAATATGCAAAATCTCTTGGTCTAGGACAAAAGCTTGGAGTACGTCTCAACCGTGAAGAACCAGGCCTTATTCCAACAACCGATTGGTGGCGAAAGCACTTTCGCGCTGCTCCAAACAAGGGGGACATTCCTTCGCTTGCAATCGGACAAGGTGCAAACGTCGTAACACCGATACAACTGGCAAACGTATATGCAACCATTGCAAATGGAGGCAAGCTATGGCGTCCATTTATCGTGAAGAAGGCAACCAACGCGACTGGTGAGACCGTGATAGAGCAAAAACCAGAGCTTATTCGCGAAGTGTCCTTCATCAAACCACAAACACTTGCTATGATCCGTGAAATGTTATTTCAAGTGGTTGAGCGAGGAACAGGTAAGCGAGCACGCGTTGCTGGTGTAACCGTAGCCGGCAAAACGAGTACTGCTCAGGTGGTGAGTTTGAAGAAAACCACCAATATGAAGTCCACACGAATGCAATGGCATGAGCATGCGGAGTTTGCAGCATTTTCACCAGTCGAGAATGCTGAAATCGTTGTCTCTGTCATCAGTGAAAACGATTTGATCGGCAAAGGGGGGGTATCTGCAGCACCCGTTGCACAGGAAATACTCCAAGCCTACTGGAATGCAAAATGGCAAAAAAATCCGGCAAGTGCACCAAGCGCAAATGCAATATCAGCACCAGCAGCTCCTACTACAAATAAAAACCTCTAAGTAACTATTCAATTTTTCCTTCAAAATACCGATAAGCGTTCAACTGAGCTTGGGGCTTATTATGTATATGAGAACACTCATCCGTCTTTGTCTAACGGTTGCGGGTACCTTGCTACTCGTTCGTTGCAATTTAATTGCTAATAGCACAAAGAAATCTGCAAGCATCGGCGTCAGTCATAAGTCTGTTTCTATCTCTAGCATTGATCCCGTTGCTGCTGCTGCAGGAAGCCAAGTTCTTATCAAAGGAACGGGTGTAAGTAGATCCAATTTTACATTAGGTGATAGCTCTGCAAACACTCAGCCAGGGAATGGTGATGTCCTTTTAACAGTACCTTCTGGAAATCCAGGATTCTTGGATCTTACAGCAACGAATGACTCTGCAAGCTCACAAGCTGTTTTCCTACGTCTACCATCCTCATCATCGGATACTCCAATTTACCTCGCAGATAAATCCAACGTCTGTTCCGGAAAAAGTTTTTATGACCTCGAAGGTACTTTGCAAACAGGGACCCAAAGCTGCCTTACAAGCACGAGTATTCCACAATGTACGGGTGCAAATCTTCCGTACTACTCTTCAATCATCAATAGTTGGATCTGCCTTTCCATGAAAAATTTAATCTTAGGCAGCTCCTCAAAAGAAAAATTTGTTGCAATACTAAAAGATAAAATCCTTGATACAGAACCTACAGTCGTCAGCAAGACGAGCCTAGTAACGTGTGTTGATGAAGAAAATGCTGGAGCCTTTATTTATGCTTTAGGCACGAATAGTTTTTACTACTGTCAAAACAATGCATGGGTCATAATAAGCGATCTTTCACAAAGTGAAGGCACAGGAGCTACAGGTGCAACCGGAAGCACAGGAGCTACAGGTGCAACCGGAAGCACAGGAGCAAGCGGAGCGCCCTCGAGCTTTATAGTAAAAGATTCGAGCAACACAACTTTGGGATTGCTCGTAGGTTTCACTGATCCCACAGATACAACACGCAGCGGAACTACTCTCGTTTACAATACAAGCCAATCCACCTACTTTGGCATCCGCAGTGATGGAAGCCTTGCGAATGCTTCTAGCCCTGCCTATGAAATTTTTCAAGGTAGCAACTGTCCGGGAGCAGAGAGTCCTGCAGTTGCCTTTGGAGGAACGACTCCAAGCGTACCCACTGCAGCATCGACAACATTGAGCTTAGCGATTGGATCTAACGTCTATAAGTATCCATTTAGCTCAGATACAAGCTCATCACTAGCACGGACCTCATACAAAGTTGATGGAGGATCCTGCGTCAACTCAACTGCAGATACACCTGTTTATTCAACTATTACTACAAATGCTGGTAGCCTTACTGGTGCCTTCCCTATCACTGAAGATGCAAGTGGTCGACTTTATACAATCGTTGCTGACAGTGGCTCTGGCTTAGAGTTGGCAAACTGCCTTCCAACTTCCACAAATGCATTCTGCTCAGCAGGGGGCAGTTGGACTGTTGGTACTGTTGGTGCTATGGCCGTCAATACGTACATCAATCTTGCTTTCGATCACTATGGTCGCCTTTATATGGCAGGTACAGCTGGCGGAAATATGCAATTCGGAACATGTGCTCCAACCACAAGCAATCAATTTTGTGCCGACATTAGTGCCTGGTCTATAGCAGGGATTCGAAATCAGGGAGACTTCGGCATCAGCCTCGTTGTTGATGATACAAACGATCGACTCTATCTCCTATACTCAGGAGACGATAGCAACGGAACTGCAGCTATCATACTAACCTGCACACCGAACGCTATGAACGAATATTGCACCTCGGGTGGATGGAGTGGAAACGGATATCCCGCAGGGGATGGAAACAATGACGGAGGCATTGCTATATCTGCAGCCATGGACTCTCAGGGTCGCTTGCATGCATTCTACTCCGGTTTTAGGGGGGGCGGAGGTTGGAAATACATGACGTGCTTACCAACACTCGCAAATTCGTATTGTACAAATGAGATTTGGTCCGTACTAAAAATTGACGATACTGGAGCAGGGAATTCTTCCATAGCAATCAGTGGCTCTAAGGTCATCGTTAGTTACTCATCAGCCTCATCCAATGCTATTTACACAGCAAGCTGCACAGCAAATGGTGCAAGCTGTGCCACGGGTGCTGATGCTGCTTCTGCAGGTTGGACCATCGGAGATATTGATGGAACATCTTCTGCAAACAGTAGTCAAATTACAATGGACCCATATGGTACTCTATTCGCAGTCTTAGAAGGTAAAATCGCCTACTGCTTAGCTGGAGCTAACTGCTCAGGAGGTGGATCAAATTGGACAAAAATTACAACCCAAGCAGGGACAGACAATCTGGCTATCAAAGCAACACGACGCAGACTTCATGCAATTTACAAAACAACTGCAGGCCCGCAAGTGCATATGGCTACATTAGCGGATCCTGGGCTTCTATCTTTGCCGTCTTATGAGAACAGACTCAATACTTTGGTTTCACCATCGTACGGAATACCTCTTAGCTTTGTACTTCAGCAATGATATAGCCTTGCTTAGTAAGCTTTACTCAAATTCCTAAAAGCCAAACATATAGC
>CAZWOL010000012.1:0-56024 GCA_964635325.1 uncultured Pseudobdellovibrionaceae bacterium | reverse complement strand
GTCGTAGTCAGTTCTTTCCTGATTTTCCTGATCAAAAGTATGCATATCGCTTGATTAGTCTCTTTCAGACCGTACCCTTTTCCAGGTGCATGTATTTATTTGGTATCGAAGAATTGAAGCTAGAAAATTTTTCTGACCTTCTAAGAACAATTGATGAAATCGGGCGTAAGCCAGGTTTTCGATTTATAAACACTATTCCCTAATTTAAAGGACATTTCATGTTTAAAACTTCAAAGTTTAGCAAGCTTCGCACAAAGTTGATCGCGCTTACGATCATGAGTTGTTTTGGTACTCAGGTCTATGCAGAGCGTACAGCAGAAGAGAATGAAGAATACGCACGTTTGAAAGATCGTGCGCAAATGCGTATTTCCAGGAGTACAAGTATAGTTTTTGGAAAAACGCGAGAGGGTAAGTCCACACTCATCAATCTTCTGATGTACGTTTCAGAGTATGCAAGTCTCAAAAAGGATGGAGATATACTTGTTGATTCTGCAGATCCAATTAAGCCAATTGTTCATGCTGATGTATTGAATAATCGAGACCTCAAGGTAGCTCCGCGATTTTTTAATGCGGACATTTCTTCTATGGCTTTTAATTCCATTCAGGGCATCAGTCTTTTTAGTCCCGTCATAGGCCCCATTCCAGTTCTAGATTTCAAAGAAAGATTAGCAGAAAATTCTTTTGACCTTGAGAGGCCAGCTGCAGTTGAAGGTTGTAGCGACGGACAGACTCTCTATGCGACAGCCTATCCTTCACAAGCGAGGGTCAAAAACCCTGCGTTTCAGACGACGCTGATCGATGCTCCAGGGCTATCTGAAGAAGACCGTCTTGCACTCCTCCGTAATTCTTTGGAGGCTATCCCACAATCTCTTAACCAACTCAATGCCTTTATGCTTGTCATTGGAGCTGACACTCTAGCTAATGGAAAATTTAATTCAGAAATATTTAAGTATTACACAGAAATTCGAGATCTACTTAGAGAAGTGGATCCAAGTTTGGATCGAGTCTTCCTTGTGGTTACAAAATCAGCTGACGAGAAGTTTCTTGAATTGCTTGATAAGAAAGACCCTCATCGCGTTGTTTCCGAAAGATTTAAAGCGGCAACGAGTGTTATGGATGGAAAAGTGGTCAAAGAGGAGGGAATCACCGTTCCTGCAGAGAGAATCTTCTTCTTTGAAAACCAATACAATTGCTTGAGCAAAGATTCGATAGAGGATCTCTACAGAGATGATCTAAACACAGAAAGTGATCAGGTTTTGCTGGCGAAAAAGGATCGTGTTAATAATTTTAAGCTAAATCTTTTCGAGTCCTTCCGTCTTCTGAGAGCAATCTCTGCAAAGGCACCAGTTTCACGTAATGAGATTTTTAAAAAAATTGAGGGAGAGTCTTTTCAGTATGCACAAAAGCAGCTGAAACAACTTAGGGGTGATGTAGATCAATGTAAAGCGTCCCTTGAGAGTACGCAAAAGCAGCTGAAACAGCTTGGGGGTGAGGTAGGTAAAGTTGACAAAAAAGTAGGGCAAGTTAACAATGAAGTAGGAGATTTGAAGCCTGCTCTCGCTGCTTTGCAGTTGGCTGGAAAGAATCTTGTCTTTTTTTCTAAGACTCCAGAACATGATTGGATCTTTGATCCTAACTGGGATGGTGATTCAAATGTAAACCAAAAGACAATGCTAGTTCATTGTCACTTGTGGGCGAATACGGCGCAGTCATCGACCCACTTGAAGTTGATTACGGTCTATGGAAAATCTGGACTTAAGATTACAGATATCCATACATCTGTGCCAGCCGATTCTCCCCGGTTGGTGATCTCTCGTCCTGCCCCAACAACTTTGAGATTTAGTTCGAATGGTTGGGGAGTTCTTAAATCCTGTACTAAAATTTGGGATCTTTAATATTCTTCGAGTGAAGACTGTCTCTTGCGATTAAGGCAATGGGAGGAGGAATTCTTTAGTCTTACGGAAATATGCCTTCTCTGGGTTTCTAAGTAAGCTCCTTGTCCGTTATTTGGCCTTACAACGCAGGGCCTCTATACTTAGGGCCCACAGGGGCGGGGAGCTGTTTGCATGGGTGCAGGAAGCGCCTCGGGGCCTATGTTTATGATGGTGGGGAGGAGTTGGAGCTACAAGACCTTTGCGGCTTTCTCTGCGGGGAAGTTCTCCTCCTAGGCTCAATTCTTTGCAAATATATCCTTGAATTTGTTCCTTAGGCGATTGCACGATGCTCGAGACTAGGGTACTTTACGCCGGTGGCTCCCTAGCTCCTGTTTCTCTCGCTTTTGATCCTCGTGAGCGTTCCCCGTTTCTTAGTCAATTGACCCAGGACCAAGTTTTTGCGGCACTACTCTCTAAAACTCATCAATCCTCTCAAGCTTAGTATTGTCATCAGTGCTATTACCTTTGTCTTTTTTTTGGTTGGAATTATTTCTGTCCTTCATCTTGCGTGGCAAGAGAACCAAAATTTTGTGCAAACTTTGTCTCAAACAATGATCAAGACGCAATTGAAGACTATTGAGTCGGGAGACTTTCGACATTTTATCGAAGGAGTTGGACAGGACTATCCGAGATTTTATGTGAGTATTTTTGAAAATGAAAACGAGTTGTTTCGTTTTGGTAAACGCAGCTTTTTGAGTGCGTGTGCTCAAACGAAGGTGCGCGGCCTAAAAGCGGATCTAACTTTCGATATCCATATTTGTAAGCCTTTGGATAGCCAGCTTGCAGGTTTTGTTCCCGTACTCATCGGTTTTCCTCTACTCATTCTCGCTATTATTCTACTTGCATCGAGAGTTGAAGGTCATTCTAAAAAAGCTTTGCAAAACTTTATGAGAGAAGCAGGCCTCAATTTGAAAGATTCGATGAGTTTTAGCGAGACGTTGAATCAGTTGAAATTTTTGCAAGGCGAATTCATTGTGCTAAAACAAAAAATGGCTCAGGCTGCAGAAGAACGTATGCGAGCGAAAGTTTCTGCTTATCTGGCTCATGATCTTCGCTCTCCACTTTTGATCTTTGAAGAGGTCTTGCATGTTGAAAGTTTTGATAGGTTTCATCAACTAAAGACGCAGATGAGAAAATCACTGAGCCGCATACATTTTATGATCAACGGTCTAAAGGAACGCAACTTTAGTCAGATCTCAGTTCGGGAACATTCTGATTTTAATCTCCGAACTATTCTCAATGAGGCTAAGATACTTGCGGATACACGCAATGTTACTTTGCATGTCGTGATGGAACATGGAAAGACTTACGCAGTTGATGCAGAAAAAATCGAGCGAGTTGTTGCGAATATTTTGCAGAATGCGATCGAATGGGCGCAGTCTCGAGTTTGTTTGTCGATGCAATCTGATCTAGATCATGTTTACATTGAAATATCAGATGACGGAAAGGGCGTTGCAAATGAATTTAAAGATCAGATTTATGAAGAGCATTTTAGTTTTGGAAAAACGCACGGAACAGGTTTGGGCTTGAGCTATGCAAGAGAAATTGTGCGTGCTCATGGCGGGTCATTGTCACACGATCGTTTGGAAGGAATGACAGTATTTCGCATTAGGCTTCCCCAGGTTTTACAGAAGGGGGCTGCAGAGGTGGATGGGCTCATGATGGATAGTTGCACAAGCAAACCCATCCATATTGTTTCGACACAAGGCTTTGCAGGCGATCCCTCGACTACGCTTGGGATGGCGGGCGCCGAAGTTGCGAATACAGTCCTCGTTGTGCTTGATAATCAGGATTTATGTATTGAGTTGAAATCCTGTACGCAATCCAAAACTTGGGATTTTCAGAAAAATATTGACGAAAATACCTCTCTCGATTCTTTCAGCATCATTTATTCCGACAATCCTGAACAGATCGCTATTGCGATTCAAAAGGGTTTGCAACCCATTGTTGCACTAGAGAGCGACTGCTCGCAAAAAGCGATTGCTAAAATTCAGCGCATCTTAGAGGCAAAGGTCTAACGTCTATGAGAAGTGAAGATATCATCCTAATCGTCGAGGATCGGCCCTACGAATTGGAGTCATACATTATGCTGGCTCGTAGTGCGAACCTTAAGCCTTTTGGAGTTAGCTCATTTGAGGCAGCGCGTGCCTTTCTTGAGTCCAAACGTGTGCATGTGTTGTTGACAGACATTTTTCTTAGCTCAGATCCTAACGGATGTGAGGGATTGCGTCTGGTGCAGGAATCTCTTGAGATGCAACCGCATATTTTGCCACTCATCATGTCCTCTCATCCTGATGAACGTCTTTACAAAGAAGCTATGGACAAAGGTGCGCTCTTTGCTCTGAAAAAACCTTTAATCAATACAGATGAAATTTTAATTGCGATCCAGGCGGCTAAAGAAAAACGTGTTCTTCTTGGTCAACGCTCTTCGAATTCCAATCAATTGCCTGCACATCTCGAGACTCTTTGCCCAGATGGCTTGTGTTTGGAAGGGAGCGTACGTCGTTGGTTGGAAGTTGCCGTGCGCAATCCGAAACTTCCTGTTGTGATTTATGGTGAAACAGGGACCGGTAAAGAAGAAGTCGCGAAACTTCTCATGCGCAAACGCAAAGACAGGGAAGGAGAGCTTCCCTTTGTTTCCGTCAACTGTGCACTCCTCGGTGGTGATTTGGGTGCATCTTTGCTCTTTGGTCATAAGAAAGGGGCTTTTTCGGGAGCCTACGCAACAACTCAAGGTTATGTGGGTGAAGCGCATGGTGGCATTCTGTTCCTCGATGAGATCCATACCCTATCTTTGAGCTGCCAGCAGAAATTGTTGCGAGTTTTAAACGATGGATCCTATAGCCGTGTTGGCGATACGAAAGAACTCTATTCTCAGTTCCAGGTTGTTGTTGCGAGTACAAGGGATCTTGATGAAGCGGTGGATGCAAACACATTTCTGCTCGACTTGCGTGTGCGCCTGACGGGGCTTGATATTCCGCTTGCACCCCTGCGGGAACGCAAAGCAGATATCCCCCTACTCATCGAGCTCTTTTTTCTTAAAGAAGGGGTTGAGCTAGAGCGCAGTGAGTTGCAAAACTTGTCGGATCGTTGCCGAGAATATTACTGGCAAGGCAATATACGTCAGCTCTTTCAGTGCCTACGCGCTCTGTTAGCGATTTCCCGAGCTGAGGGCCAGCCTCCTTTGGCAGAGAATTTGCCCATCTTGAAGACCATGTCTGCTCCTGCTGTCAAGTAAGTCGCGCTATATGTTGGGCGGCAATGCATTGGATCGGGGTCTTGGCTCAAGGTCGCTAGGTGTGTTGTATTCAGTCCAAAATGCAATTCTTACTTGCTTTTTACAGGCCTTTCCATTCAAATTGGCCGCATTCTTCGTGAATATTTTTAGCCTGGAGAGTTTATGCCTTGGGGTCCGCTTTTTCGAAAAAAGTCCATTTCCGATATTGTGAGTGAATATAGCTCCCAACAGCAGACCTCTCAGCTTAAGAAGGTGCTTGGAGTTTGGGATCTCACCATGTTTGGGATTGCTGCTGTAGTCGGCGCCGGTATTTTTTCGACAATAGGAAGCGCTGCCTTCACGGGTGGTCCAGCAGTTATACTCCTCTTTATTTTTACTGCGATTGCGTGTGGCTTTTGTGCTCTGTGCTATGCAGAATTCGCTTCATCTGTACCTATTGCAGGCTCGGCATATACATACTCTTACATAGCGTTTGGGGAGTTCATCGCATGGATTATTGGCTGGGATCTCTTGATGGAGTATGCGATTGGAGATATCGCAATCACGATCTCGTGGAGTCAGTATTTTGTAGGGTTGCTTAAGTACTACGGTTTTGACATTCCCGCATATTACACGATCGACTACTTCAGTGCTCATTCAGGCTTTGACTTTGTGCAGGGGCTTTTGACTCAGGGGATGAGTTTGGCAGAGATTGCACAGACACATGCCACCCCCCTTGTCATGAAGGGCTACAATGCATGGCTTTCAGCTCCTCGTATTGCAGATATTCCTGTGATTTTGGATTTGCCCACCTTCTTGATTACAGCGTTTGTCACCTGGATCATTTTTATTGGGATCGAGGACTCCACCCGTTTTTCACGGATTATGGTTGGTCTGAAGCTTGCTGTGATTTTCTTCGTTATTGCCGTTGGATGCTTTTACATCAATCCTGACAATTGGGTGCCCTTTGCGCCCAACGGAGCCTCAGGTGTTTTGAAGGGGGTTTCTGCCGTATTTTTTGCCTATATCGGTTTTGATGTGATTTCTACAACAGCAGAAGAGTGTCGTAATCCGCAGAGAGATCTTCCACGAGCGATGATCTATGCTCTGTTTCTTTGTACTGCGATTTACGTGGTTCTGGGCCTTGTTGTAACAGGCGTTGTAAATTACAAAAACTTGCAAGTCGGAGACCCACTCGCATTCATCTTTGGTCCAGAGGGTGCAAACATTCCATGGTTTTCAGGTGTGATTGCTTTAACTGCAGTGATTGCGCTTGCAGGTGTTTTACTTGTGTATCAGTTGGGTCAAACTCGTATTTGGATGGTGATGAGTCGTGATGGCCTTCTGCCTCCGTTCTTTTCTAAAATTCATCCCAAATATAAAACGCCTTGGATTTCAACATTACTTGCAGGAGTTTTTGTTGCAGTGCCTTCGCTCTTTCTCAATCTGACGGAAGTCACAGATCTCAATAGCATCGGAACCTTGTTTGCATTCATGCTTGTGTCGGGTGGAGTTCTGATGCTGGATCCCAAAAATCTAGATAAGAACAAAAAATTTCGTATGCCCTACATCCCTTCGCGGATCATTTATCCCGTATTGCTCGTTAGCACCACGTTTGCTTTTGCATATGCTCAGTCGAAAGGGTATTGCACATTGTTGAGTGCTGATGATTTTAGAGATGTAGATGCCGTACTCGCAAAATTTCCACTTCTTGCATACATTGTCGGGATGCTGGTTCTCTGCTTCTTTAGTGTTAAGAACAACCTTTCTCTCATACCAGTCATTGCGCTGACTCTAAGTAGCTATCTTGTCACCGAATTAGGAATGAAGACATGGCTTCGCTTTGGCCTGTGGCTCTTAGTAGGGGCTGTTATTTATTTCTTTTATGGATACAAAAACAGTCGACTTGCTAAAAAACAGTACCAATAAAAAGCAAAACTTATTTTTTGATTCAAATTGGAGAATCACTGATGAGAAATTTTTCAGCAATATTAGCTGTTTTTGTGTTTGTTTTTGCAGTAAAAGCAAAAGCTTCGGAGGATGATCAGAGCAAGTTTTCGTCATCGAGTTCGTCATCGAGTTCGTCATCGAGTTCGTCTGAGTCGATACAGAGGACTCAAATTGAAGTGCTCCTACTTTGTGGGAAGTTAGTTACTGCTGTGACCGTTGCTCATATTTCTGCTCATGGCGTTGATATTGCTGTTGCGGCTGAAAATGCCGCCGGTAATTCTGCAGGAGTTTGTGCTGAATCTGTTGCTGGGACAGTTGCTGCTTGGGCTTCTACTGCTTATGCCGCTGGAGTTGTTGCTAGATCTATTGCTGTCAGTTCTGCTGTTGCTAGATCTCCTGCCGGACTTGCTAAGGAGAGTTGGAGCTTTGTGTTGAACCAAGAACAGGAGATTGATTCTGCGATTAAGTCCACAATTATCGGTCAAATAGCGGAGTTTGATCCGAATGGTCGTGATACCTTCAAAACTTCGCTTATAAAGCTACTCATTCTTAATCCTAGATTTGCAGAAACAATTTCTCCTATTCGGAGGTGGTATTTACGGACTGTTCGGAACATTCTGACTGGGCAAGATCTGCTAAGGCATCCTTCAGTTTTAGAGAATGCCAATCAGCTTGATGCGTTGGATCGAGCTGTTTTTTTCGAGTTTGACACATTTCACGATACTCTAAGAGCTTCGCTAGATCAGCTTCCGCATGTGTTGCGTGATATTGCTGTAGCATATTATGACTTGGAAGATCCTAGTGTTGTAGCTTTAAGGGATCTGCAAGTTTTTGATCCTTTGGCTCCGGATGTGCCTTCCGAAAATACAGCTGCTTCAATTCCATCAAATCACATGGAGTCTAATTCAACCAATGCAAATCCTGGTTCAGAATTGAATGAAAGCACAGATGATAGTTCAACTCATGTGTGTATGTGTGCCTCTATACGTGGTGCTAAAAGAAAACATGAGTAAATATGAAACTAAGAGAGTTAGCAGAGGATATTCCCTGCTAACTCTCTCGGTATCTTTTTTAGGATTCTCTTGAAAAGATCTTGTTTTCGGATGCGGTTTTGTGAACCACAGCTGATCGGTGGTCGAAAAATCCTAGGCTTTAGTCATTGATGTATCGCTATCACCAGCTCGGATAAATGAGATGAGGATAAGGGCAATAACGGTGGTAACGATCATAGGCTTCAAAGCGCTTTGGTAGGTCGCAGCGGAGAAGATCGGAGATCCATCTGCTGTTTTTGAACCATCCCAGTAAAAGTTGAGAAGAGAGCCTACAAGTTTGCTGAATACCCCTCCGGAAACCATGCAGAGCATATTCATAACACCGACGATCGTTGCAGAGATCTCTTTTGGTGCATGTGAGCAGCCAATAGGGAACGCGAGTGCAACGCCACCAAGATTGAAGCCAATCGCTGCGCTTAGCAACAAGAAGCCTGGAATTCCAAAGAAGACAGACATTCCCACGCTAGTCTCAATCAGCAAGAGGTAGATAAAGCCCAGAGATAAAGCAAATCCAAAGAAGAGAATGTAGCGTATTCTATTTAAGTTCGTTACCATACTAGAATAAACCAATGAACCAACTGCAAACGCCATGTAGAAATAGGTAACCGTTTGGTCTGCTATTTCTTTTGTTGCGCCAAACATATTTTGGAACGCAATAGGTCCCCATGAGTCTGCAATGATAGAAATGGGTAGGTAACCGAAAAAAGTAAAGAAAGCTGCAATCAAAATTTGAGGAGTGCTGAAGATCGTTTTTAAATCTTGAATAAAGCTGGTTTTCTTAACTGGCTCTGCACCAGAAGAACCGACGCTCACGTTTTTCTTTTCGCGGAGTATAAGTGCGATTCCGACGGAAAGCGCAACGCCGAGGAGTCCGATTACAGTCAGAGATTGGCTAAGGCCCCAGTGAGTTGGGAGAG
This sequence comes from uncultured Pseudobdellovibrionaceae bacterium, assembly GCA_964635325.1. Taxonomy (GTDB): domain Bacteria; phylum Bdellovibrionota_B; class Oligoflexia; order Oligoflexales; family Bog-1112; genus BOG-1112. The sequence continues at coordinate 46,954 of CAZWOL010000012.1, read as the reverse complement.
CATCAAACATCTGTTTTGAGAAAGCTCCACCCATACTTCCTAGGAATACAGTTACACCCAAAAGGAAACCCATCATGGGGAGTGGAAACCAAACTGTAACGATCTTGCTGGTACCAATGAAACCAAAGGCTGAACCAGCACCCATCAATACGCGTCCTACAAGGGCCAATTGGAATGAGCTTGTGAGGCTTACGATCAATATGCCAAGACTTAGGCAGGCCATTGCAACGGTAAGCATTCGTCTTGGACCGTAACGATCGAGCAGAATACCTGCTGGGATCTGCATAAGAGGATAGGCTAGCATCCCTGCAGCAAAGAATGTTGATAGATCGGAGACAGAAATTTGAAACTTCGAAGTGATGTCATCACCCAAGGTTCCAAAAATCGTACGGAATACGAATTGATAGAAATAGCACAGTGTTCCAATGAGCCAGTAGATCCAAATCATCATAAGGTTTCATCCTTCTTTATTCCAAGTACTGGAGCTTTTAAAGTAACGCGGAGTATAAAGGGTATTTGGCTATTTAGCCAACTAAATTTTAGGCTTTTGCAATTTTTGAGTAAAACTCTTTAAATACAGTATGTTATTCGGTGGTGACGAGAGGTTGGGTGGGTTTTGATAGGGAAATTGTAAGAATTACTAATGAATTCTATTATAACAGGTGCTTATTAAAACTTTTTGAGTATTTGGGAGAATCACGTTGAAGAAATAACGAATTGTTCTGTATTTTTTCTAAAGAAATCCCCAACTCAACAGATAAGTCGGGATAGAACTCATCCCAAAGTTTTAGTTCGAGAAGGTAGTTAATGACCTCTATTTCAGGCAATTCAAGAAGAGTGTCCCGTCGACGCTTTCTTTTTATCGATGATAATTACGATTTTTTTATCTCGATAAAGACGATGATCGGAGATCGAGCAGACCTCGACTATGCGCCAGACGGTTTTTCCGCTCTGCACATGGTAAAAAATGAACGTTACGACGCTATTGTCAGTGATGTGTTCATGCCTTATCTCGATGGAATTAGACTTGTGGGGGAGTTTAATAAGAAACATTATGACATCCCCTTTATTCTTATCACAGGCTCTCTCGAAGAGAAGATTACATCGGATGCCTTTCAAGCTGGTGCTTATAATGTCCTGCAAAAGCCTTTTAAGGTTGAAGAGCTGCTTGAGAAATTAGAGCGTGCTATTCAGCTGCATGGCTCCGAAAAAGTTTCGAACATCGGAGAGCAAGAGCGTGCCCACATCTATAATATGCTCAAAATGTATTACTACGATGTCGAAAAAATAATTTTGTTGATTCAACACTTTCAAATTCCTGTGAGTTGCGTTCAGGAAGAAATTGAAAAAAAAGAGAATGTCGGAAAGTGTATTTTTGATGATTTACAAAATTTAAAATACTACTCAGGCCCCAATATTCGCAATGGTAATACAAAAATCTAGGTCATGTCTTAGCATCTGATTTGTTGCTATAATTACCCAAATTGCTGAACAGAGTATTTCCTCAATCAAAATAAACAAGTTGCATGCCTTAAAACATCGAACTTGTTGTGTATAATACAAGGATCCTAAACCCCATGCTAAGGAGGGGATCTTGCGAATTATAGGGGCTCTGATCTTTGTTTTGCTGCTTTCTTCCTGTCAATCCTCGCGATCTAAGTCCTCAAACGCAGAGGAGTCGATGGCAGCACCTGAATCATCTGAAAGAGACGAACTTGACAAAGTTCTTGCCGCCCCACCCGTGACTAAAACTGCAAAAGAAGATCTACAAATTCAACAGGTGGATATCTCTCCGTACAAACCCAAACAGACAGAAGCTTACGACCTTCCTCTGATAAAAATACCGGACGAGAATTCTCAGGTGACTTTCAGTATCAAATGGGAAGCTTGCTATCTTTTAACTCAAACATGTATGCAAGGTGTAGATGTTGGAAATGAATTCATACTTCCTCTCACAAGTCGCGGGGTTTATAAGTTGACTTTTCAACGTTGCGAACCTTCAAGTGGTGCAGAAGCGCAAAATTGTGGAAATGAGTTTACTCGTCAGTATTTGCAGGATACCGATGCTAGTCCCCAATATGCGGAGCTAGTTCAAAATAGTTTCGATATATCTAAGAAGATGGATAGTCTTGTTGAAGAGACTCAGAAAAATGTGCGTGCATATTTGCAGACAAATCCAATGGCAAAAACACCTGATGAAACACGTTTTTTGAAGTTGCTAGAAAAGTATGTGGATACAGATCCAAAAAAACTAGCTAATTATTACGGATCTCAGACCTTCAAAGATGTCGAAAATGAGACAGTAAAAAAATCTTCTGGGTCTTCATCTCTTCCCAAAGAAAAAAACGTGGTTGGTGTTGTCCTTTTGTTGGGCGCGTGTGTGGTCATCTCTATTGCTCCTCCTTTAGTAGGAGGAGTTTTGCTGTCTAGAATAAAACCCTCGAACCCAGTGCATAGAAAAATGGTTGGTCCTCTGGGTCTTATTGTTGGAGCGGTTGTAGGTATAGCTGCCAGCTGGCTTGTGTCGAAGTCGCTTTCAAATTTGCAGCTTGCAGACCAAATGACTAAAGCTCAGTTTGAGGATTTTTTGAACTCGCAAGGGCAAAAGCTCCAGGCTCTGCTTGTTGAGCAAAATAAGCTTAGACAAGCATTTGCAGCATTCCACTAGACTTTACGATCTACACACACCTAGTGAAATGCTCTGAGCGTTGTGGTGTTTAGGCCTAGTTTGGTTTTCTGCGTAGATCATGGTGGGCTTCAACAAAGCGAACCGTCCCGGTCTCTGAGCGCATCACGAGTGAGTGCGTCTTGGCCCCTCCCCCAAAATATTTGACGCCCCTTAGCATCGATCCATCGGTTACTCCAGTAGCACAGAACATGACGTTGCCTGCAGCGAGCTCTTCGATTTTGTAGATTTTATTAAAATCATTAATACCCATAGCCTTAGCTCGAGCTTTTTCTTTGTCGTTGCGAAAGCAGAGTTGCCCCTGAAAATTTCCCCCTATGCAACGTAGCGCTGCGGCAGCGATCACACCTTCTGGTGCGCCTCCGATGCCCATCAGTACATCCACACCGGTTTCGGGCATGGCCGTTGCTAGTGCTGCCTGCACATCTCCGTCGCTGATCATCCAAATGCGTGCACCTGCCGAACGAATCTCACGAATCAAGTCCTCATGACGTGGTCTATCCATAACAACCACAGTGAGATCACTTACCTCACATTTTTTGGCACGCGCAATGTTGCGTAGATTTTCGGTCGGAGTTGCCTCAAGAGAGATCGCATCACGTGCATCAGGGCCGACGGCAATTTTATTCATGTAGGTATCCGGTGCGTGCAGAAACTTACCCTCTTCAGCAACGGCAATCACAGCAAGTGCATTCGGACCGCCCTTTGCTGTGATGGTGGTGCCTTCGAGTGGGTCAACTGCAAGGTCGAGTTGTGGTGCACCCTCTTTGCGACTTCCAACCCTCTCTCCTATATAAAGCATCGGAGCTTCATCGCGCTCACCCTCGCCTATTTTTACAGTTCCAGAAAAATGAATGCTATCGAAGGCCCGTCGCATCGCTTCAACAGCTGCATGGTCAGCGGCCATTTCGTTTCCGCGCCCCATAAAACGAGATGCCGCCAATGCAGCCGCTTCGCTTACTCGAACAAATTCTAAGGCAAAGTTACGATCCATCTTATACGTCCTTTCTTTTAGGATTCTTTCTAGGCTAGAAGAAGATGTTCGAAAAGCCAATCGCAAACCTTGCTCCTTAAGCATTTCCTAGAAGGAAGATATGCTATTTAAAGATGTCTGCATTGAAGCCGTGTCCTATCTGCTTCCAGAAAGTGAAGTGACAACGTCCGAGCTTGAAAGCTATCTCGCTACGGCATACCACACACTCAAAATTCCGCACGGCACCCTAGAAAAAATGACGGGTGTACAAAAACGACGCCTATGGCCTTCACACTTAGCTCCATCGGTGTTTGCCTCGCAAGCAGCAGAAAAGGTTCTGAAACAAGCAGGGTGCGAAGCTCGCGATATCGATCTGATTTTGTATACGGGCGTTTGTCGTGATTTTATTGAACCATCGACTGCGCATAAGGTTCATGATTTTCTCAAATTATCGCCTCATTGCATGGCCTTTGATCTTTCCAATGCCTGTTTGGGATTTTTAAATGGCATGGTCCTCAGTGGGCAGATGATTGAGGCAGGCCAAATTCGTAAGGCTTTGGTTGTCTCCGGAGAAAATGCGGCTCCCCTTCTGGAAGCAACGATTCGACATCTTAAGGACGATGCATCTGAGGCAAACTTTCGGAGCGCTCTCGCAAGCCTCACCTTGGGGTCGGGGGCTGCTGCAATGTTGCTGACGCATCGCTCTTTGTCTCTAAGTCAGCACCGCTTAGTTGGGTCGGTCTCGCAGACTGCAAGTGAACACAACGGCCTCTGCCAAGGATTTGGAGACTACCGTAATCCGATCATGAAGACCGATTCGATTGCTCTCCTCAAAGAAGGTGTAGGACTTGCTCGTCGTACCTGGGATTTGTTTATGCAAGAGTTACGATGGACTGCTGGTGATTTTGCAAAGATTTTTACACATCAGGTGAGTTCTACACATTATGAAAAAGTTTTCCAGGAGCTCAAGTTAGATTCATCTAAGGGGCGTCAAGATTGCGCTGTTCTGGGAAATACGGGGTCTGTCGCAGCTCCTCTTTCCCTTGCGCTTGCTAATGAGGAAGGGCAGCTGAGTGTTGGAGATAAGATCGCTTTGTTGGGAATAGGCTCTGGTCTAAGTACGATGATGTTGGGGGTTCAGTGGTAGTCTCATCCGAAATTAAAAAACTCTATCCGTTTGCTTCACATTTTTTTGAAACATCGCATTGGGAAAAGGGTGAAAACTCTCTTCACTATCTTGATGAAGGTGAAGGAGAACCCATACTTTGCTTGCATGGTAATCCGACGTGGTCTTTCTACTTTCGTGAGATTATCAATAGTTTTCGTGCAACGCATCGCGTAATTGTACCCGATCATTTAGGTTGCGGTTTGTCAGGACGACCCCAAGCATTTTCGTATCAATTGGCTGATCATATTCACAATATAGTGCAATTGATCGAGCATTTGGATTTGCAAAATATCACCCTGATTGTTCACGACTGGGGAGGGGCTATCGGCTTTGGTGCTGCGTTGCAGACTTTGCCTCGTATTCGACGCATTGTTGTGATCAACACGGCTGCATTCAGGTCCAAAGATATTCCTAAGCGCATAGCTTCCCTGAAATCAGGCAAACTACCTGATCTGCTGATCCGCCGTCTGAATCTTTTTTGTTTGCCTGCTCTATATATGACTACAACAAAGGGTTTGAGTTCTGCAGTTAAGCGCGCTTACATGGCTCCCTACAGCAACTATCATGACCGTATTGCGATCTCTGCTTTTGTAAAAGACATACCCACAGGTCCAGAGCATGTGAGCTACGCAACCTTGCAATACATTGAAGAGGGTCTTAGGCACATAGACAAACCTATACTGCTACTTTGGGGAGCCAAAGACTTTTGCTTTCACCTGGGTTTCCTAAAACGTTGGCAGGAGTTCTATCCCCAGGCTCGCACTGTTGTTTTGCCAAAAGCTGGACACTATGTTTTAGAAGACGAACCAACGGCAGCTATTCGTGAAATTCAGATGTTTGTTGATTCGAATGCTGGAAAAATAAAATGAATATTACACAAGTCATTCATGAAAATGCACAGCGCTTGCCCCACAAAAAAGCTGTAATTGCACCGACAGGCTACGATGCTTGTGGTCGTATTTCATACGCACATTATACTTTTGAACAGTTTGTGCAAAACTCTCGAGCTCTCTCCGCGCAATTATCGACTTTGGGAATAAAAGCAGGCACACGCGTCTTGCTTTTTGTAAAACCATCTCTGGAATTTCCCCTACTCGTGTTTTCGCTCTTTAATCTTGGTGCCGTGCCTGTTCTGATGGATCCTGGTGTAGGACGCAAAAACCTATTAGAAGCTATTGCAAAGGTTCAACCCGAAATTCTGATTGGAGAACCCATTGTCCATGTGCTGCGAAGGATCTTTCGACGCTCCTTTGCCTCCGTGCGTACAGCGATTACAACGCGACGTCCCTCCATTTTTACGTCCCCTAAAAGCCTGCAGCGTATGCTTTTGAAGGGCAAGTCTGCAGAAGGATTTCACTATGAGGAGCTTGCACCCGATGCTCTTGCTGCGATCGTTTACACCTCTGGTGCAACCGGTATACCCAAAGGTGTCATGTATACGCATCGCATGTTCTATCAGCAGGTGCATTTACTTAAGCAAATGCTGCCTCAGAGTGAAAATGATGTAGACCTATCGTGCTTTCCGCTTTTTTCACTTTTTGCGATTGCGATGGGTATGACCAGTGTCATCCCCTGGTTAGATGCTACGAAGCCTGCAAGTGCCGATCCTTCTATTCTGCTGCAACACATTCGTGACCAAGGAGCGACTCTTGCAAGTGGCTCACCTGCAATTTGGCAGCGTGTTGCAGATTATTGTACAACACATAATATTAATATTCCCAGCTTGCATGGCATCATGATGTTTGGTGCTCCGGTAAGTGTGCGTTTGCATGAGATGTACAAAAATATACTGCCTAATGGAACAACCTACACTCCTTATGGAGCAACGGAATCACTGCCAGTATCATGGATTTCTGGACAAAATATTCTTCGGGATCATGCTCACAAAACATTGGTAGGAGCAGGAACCTGCATCGGCACAATTGTTGCTGAGACAGATGTTCGTATTATAGAGAGTTCACCTGGTCCACTTGACTCATGGGAGAATGTTCGCGAGCTTCCTGCCTACACGGTCGGAGAAATTATTGTTCGTGGAGAACAGGTGACGCAGAACTACTTTGCCAATGCAGAAGAGACCGCAAAAGCCAAAATTAAAGATGCTGAACATATCTGGCATCGCATCGGAGATCTTGGTTACAAAGATGATGCAGGCTTACTTTGGTTCTGCGGTCGAAAGGCACATCACGTAACAACGACACAAGGTGTTTTCTATTCCGTAAACTGCGAAGCCATCTTCAACCGTCATCCTGAGGTGAAGCGCTCCGCTTTGATCTCTCACGCTGAAGGCAAGGTTGCCGTGGTGATCGAACGAGAAGATGCTCGAGAGAATCTATCTGCAGAACATTTGCAACGACTAAGAAATGACCTGCTCACTTTGGCGAAGGCTTTTCCACATACGGAAAGTATTGATACATTTTTTCTACACAAGAAGTTCCCAGTCGACTGTCGGCATAACATTAAAATCGACCGTACTTTCCTCGGTCGTTATTTTGCATCAAAACCCCACCTGGCATTCTAAGAAAGTCTGGGATTCTAGCAGAAATTTGCGAAAGCTCCCCCTCCCTCCAAAACTCAGTTAGAATAGAAGATATCACTTCTGATCTGGGGGCTTTGCTATGTCGAAGCAAAAGGGGATTGCTCTTGTCTATACGATGGCTGTACTGGCAATCAGTTCTGCTGTTGTTGGTCTGCTAAGTACCTCTATAGGCAATTTCATTAAAGAGGATGATCTCTTTGATCGGCAGCTGCGTCGTAACGCCATTGGTCGTAACATTACAGCAGCACTTAAAAATCCAGCTGTTATTTTAGCAAGTCTCAATAGTCCACTCGACACATATAACGGCAACTATATGATTAAGCGTTGCTTAGGTCAGAATCTTAGTGAAGCTTCTTTGCAAGCCGATGGAACGGTTACAGGTAATAATTGTAATCTCGAATCCTATGACTACGATACCGGTTGGGAGTTTCTGCTAGCGTCCCCTTCAACATATGCGCTTGGACAAAGTCAGGCATCTCCCCCAACGAATTGTCCAGGTGGGCGAGCTATGTCACCAAACTTGCAACACATGTCATGTTTTATTGCAGGGCATCGTGGACCAGGCTATGTCACATACAATCTGAGAGGAGATACGAGCGGACCAGCTCCCACGGATGATTTTCCTTTCACAGCAAAGGTGTTTTTTAGACCGGTATGTAGAGCAAGTGTACCTACACAAAGATCCTGTCAATTTGCGGAACAAATGCAGTTTCGTTATGAAATCGAAGAGCATCCAAATACTCGATCTGCCAAACGTCAGTTGCTCGGAAAATATCCAACCCCACACCAATGGATCACTCTCGATACAGCTTCTATAATTGGTATGACCTGCAATGCAGGAGCTGTAGCAACGGGTGATGATGCAATTGGATCTCTAGCTTGCAAATGTGTAAGCCCCTACACTCCCAAACTGGATGCAAGCGGTCAGCCTGTGCTGAATGCAAAGGGGGCTGTCTGCAATACGCTGGAGAGAATATGTCCACCAGGAATGAATCATATGGGGGACGATGTAAATGGCAATCCTGTGTGTGAGATCTTAGATCAATCGACGACGAGCTGCTTAGGTGACCAATACAGTAGCTCAGAGCCTTACAAAAAACACTCCTGTGGTAGTGGGGGTTATCTTACCAACATCATTCGAAGCTGTACTTCGAAGTTTGATTTTATGTATTCAGAGTGTCCAGAGGGATGTGCTGTTGATTGGAAATACATTGCTCTTGGTGGCTTGATTGCTGTCCTGTTCTTTGCCATTCTCGTCTTGATGATTGTTGCAGGCATAATGGATGCAGAAATTCATACGATCGCATTCTTAATAGGTGTTGGTATGACTGCAATGGCTGGTGGAGCTGCAGGTTATGTTCTTGGATTGAACTGGGACTGGGTCTATTTGGATCAGGATCGTGGAGACTATCCCGAGATTTCTTGTATTACACAACTGGAGTGTTCGGTCCCACGAGGAGCAACCTGTGTGCCTGGAATCAATAGTTCTGGTGTAGCTTCATTGGATGGTGGAACATACAGTGGTTCTAGTGGTGGGGGATCTGGAAGCTCTGGAGGTAGTTCAAGTTCAGGTGGAACTAGTACGTCAAGCCCTACGCCGCCTACAGGTCTGCCTCGTGCGGTTGTTGTCAATGGTGTCACATTCACGTACCAAAGTGGAAGTACAGTTCAGTCTGCTATACCTGACTACACAACTATCGATGGTGTAGACTATCAAAATGCGACCGTACCAAATAGCACCTGTACTGGAGCGACAGCAACAAATCAAACAGCAGCATCTCTACCTAAGCAACTCGATATCGGTGGTAATGTGTATGCAAATCCAAGTGGAACAACAGGTGCGCTGACACCAGATACATTGAATATCGGTGGATTTGTCTACGTTCTAAAAAGTAAGTGTAAAGCCAAACCTTAGGGTGGATCTATGCAAGCTTCTCAAACAAGGCGACTCCTTGGTTGTCTGATCGATCTGTTCATTTTACTAGGGGGGCTTGGTCTCGTCTTTTTAACAACGACCTCATTCTATCGTAAATTCAGTCAATCACTCGCTTTGGTATTGCTAAACCAACCTGCTCATATGGACGCAAAGTTTCTTATTGCTCTCTTTGTTTTAGCTCCATTGCTAATCTTTGTTTCGTACGTATTTCTATCTGCAAGCCCTGGACAGTATCTTTTGAATTTACGTGAGGTGGATGCCTCTACAGGGCGAGGTATTGGGTTTGTTTCATCTTTAGTTTTGAGCTTTGCTCTGTTGCCCTCATGTCTGATCTTTAATTTCCTTCCACAGATGTTTTCGCTCTGGAATCCACAGCAATTGACCCTGATGCAATGGTTGCTTGGAACAAAGACCATACAGTTGGCTCAAGCTAAGAAGCAAAGAACTCCTCCAAAGATGCGTCCTCTGTGGCGTGTTGTTCCAGCGTTGCTGATAGCTCTCTTTGGTGCCTTTGGGACGCTCTCGCGATTGATATTTCATACCAAGCTTTGCCAGTCCGGAATCATCGTAGGCGGGTCCATGGAGTCTCGTCAGCAACTGTGTTTGAGCTTAAAAAATCCAGAATCCATAACCCCTAAAAACAACTCTCTCGAATCTGCCTTTGAGAAATTACGTCTAGCTCTCGTCGCACAAGACGAAGTACAGCTTAAAGAAATTTTGACAGTGCCAAGCCAGTTTCTGGTGAAAATATCGAATGTAAAAGGAAAGAAACTCTTCGAAGATTTGCCCAAAGACATCGCGTTTGTTCGTGCAGAAGCAGAGTCCGATGAGTCTGTTCTTGTATTCTACCATGAGGTGGAAGGTGGACGTCCTGGGCTTGCAGAATCTTTCATGGTTTTTGCAAAAGAAAATGGTGAGTGGAAAGTCGACTTGCCGCGTTTTTTGATACTCATCAAACGGCCGGTTAAGCGGAATGGCTAAAAATCACTAGCCATCTAATTGCCCTCTTTGAGAAATGCAGGAAGCTTGTCTTGTGCGCCTAGTCCGACAATAAAGAGAACATCATTAACGTTGATAACAAAGTCGGACTTGGGGTTAAATTCGCGTTTGCCATTACGTTCAACACCAACCACCATGCCTCCGAAGCGCTCACGAATACCGGATTGAACAATACTCAAACCAGCGAGCGGAGAACTTTCTCGAACAAGTATACGTCGCAAGCTGTAAGTCGAAAGCTGGGGAATCTCCTCATGCTTTTCTTCAGGATTTTCGATCAAGTCACGAACTTTATCAACTTCATCATCAGTACCCAAAAAAAGCAATTCATCATCAGGAAGAACAACATCATTCGCTTTTGGGGCAACCATGATCTTAGATCCGCGTTTGATCGCTACGACATTGAGTCCGTGCTTTTCGCGCATCTGCAATTCGACCAAACGTTTTGCAACAATGCTTGAGTTAGGGTGCACGGAGACACTTACGAGATGAGCATCCCAGGGCGCTAGGTTGCTAAGAACCTGCGCGGACATTCGTTCGGCATTCTTAGCATGAAAACCCGATTGGAACTGCATTTCAAACCACTGATAAAAATACTGCAGTTGATTTTTGAAAATAAATCCCATCAGAATGATAGCAATAGCCGTTAGCATCAGAGCAATCCATAACGGAAAGAACTCTAAACTCAAGACACCAACAAGTACAACAGTAGCAAGACGTGAGAGGTAGGACCACGAACGAATACTGAGTTCGCGTAATCGGCTGTCATGATGAGCATGTCGGAAGTTATTGAAAGCCTGAGTCATACCCCATAGAAATGGTGCCGACAAACTGATTGCTGTGACCCAACCTAGGCCCTTCGCAAATTGCAAATCAATACCACGTTTTATAAGCCAAGGAAGGACCAAGCGGCCATTCAATAAGAAAACAATAGTGACGATGATGGCATTTGCTATCCATCGCATGGCAAGCATTTGAATTTCTTTTTTCTCATCAGAATCGTCTTGCCCCTTCATCATAAAGGTCGAATAGGCGTCAAAAGCATTTTTGATCCTTAGCGGAAGCTTTCTTTCAAGGAAGTCACCAAACTTTGGCGCCAAACGCATTAGGTATGGGGTCGTAAATGTCGTAATCAAAGATGCAGCAATGATCATTGGGAAGAGGTTTTCGCTTATGACACCATAGCTGCGACCCACGGTTGCAATGATGAACGAGAACTCACCGATCTGAGCCATGCTAAAGCTTGTCCGAATGGAATGGCTGAGCGTCTGCCCTGTGAGCAATGCACCTGTCGTAATAGAAAGTATCTTTGCAACAATAATTAGCAAGGAAATCGCAAGAACTTGCCAGAAGTACTGCACTAACACCATCGGGTTCATCATCATCCCGATTGAAACAAAGAACACAGCTCCAAAGATATCCTTGAGCGGTTGAATCAAATGCTCAATGCGCTTGGCCTCTGATGTTTCTGCAAGTATGGACCCCATAATGAAGGCACCTAGAGCTACGGAGTAGCGAAAATAGGCAGAAAGAGTGACAAGCCCAAGGCAGAGTCCAATGGATAAGACGGTAATCATTTCGTTATCACCGTGCTTGCGCACCGATTTAACAAAACGTGGAACTACAAACATACCTACTAAAAACCATGCAGCTACTACTATAGCCAGCTTGCCTGCTGCTATGAGTAGATCAAAACCACCAAGGTTAGAGCTCTCTGCAATGCTGGACAGTGCAACCAATATAAGGATGGCTGCAAGATCTTCAACAATGAGAATGCCAAAGACGATCTGCGCAAAATGCTTGCTTTTAAGTCTTAGCTCCTCAAAGGCTTTAATAATAATAGTCGTTGAGGAAATGGAGATCATGCAGCCAAGATAGATACTCTCCATGCTTTTCCAACCGGCAAGCTGTCCAAATGCATAGCCAAAGATCAACATGAGCACTATTTGGATAATAGCCGTAACACTTGCTGAGACACCAACGCGTGCAAGTTTGCGAAAGCTGAACTCAAGCCCAAGAGCAAACATCAGGAAGATTACACCAAGTTCGGCCCAAATTTGAATGTTCGGGACGTCGGTAACAGAAAGGATTCCAGGTGTGTAGGGGCCGACAATCATGCCGGCAATGATGTAGCCTAAGACAACGGGCTGATGAATGCGACGAAATATGAACGTAACAACAGCAGCCACTCCGAGAATGATTGCAAGGTCACGGATAAGAGGTGCGATGTGTACACTAGCGTCCAATGTTTTTTCCGATTAGCAGTTGGTCTCTCTGATGTCGAGAGTTCTTAGAACCGAACATACGTGATATTGAGAAGAACAGCAAATATACCTTGAGGGGCTTACTTATACGTTTCTAGTTCCAACCTATTTCAATGATAAAGGAACGTAGCAGCCAAAACAATTCGAGCAAGTTTTGCCTAGCTTCGTAGTCGGAAGGACTGCTAGATTTCGCTGTCGTTAATTGCGAACTCCGAAAGGATGCATAACATGCGCACACTTTATCCAGTTATCGAACCTTTTCATTCATTTATGTTCCCCGTATCTTCCTTGCATACTCTATATGTAGAGCAGGTGGGCAATCCAAAAGGGATACCCATTCTTTTTCTTCATGGTGGTCCAGGCGGTGGGACTGAGCCAGATTACCGACGATTCTTCGACCCCGAAAAATTCCATATCATCCTTTTTGACCAACGTGGATCTGGTAAAAGTACACCCCATGCTTGCCTAGAAGAAAACACCACATGGGACCTCGTCGCAGATATCGAAAAAATACGGACGCATATCGGTATCGAGAAATGGCACGTCTTTGGAGGTTCCTGGGGCAGCACCTTGGCTTTGGTCTATGCAATCAGTCATCCGCAGAAGGTCTCTAGTCTTATTGTTCGAGGAATCTTTCTTTTACGCAAAAAAGAAATCGATTGGTTCTATCAACATGGAACCAGTGAGATTTTTCCAGAAGCATGGGAAAAATACCTAGCACCTATCCCACCCGAAGAACGACATGATCTTGTGGGTGCCTATGCAAAAAGACTCTTTGGTGATGATCCAGAGCTTATGATGGAGGCTGCGCAGGCGTGGAGTATTTGGGAGGGAAGCACCTCTCGTCTCATTCCAGACACTCAAGCTAAAAAACGCTTTGAAGCATCGATGTTTGCCAAAGCTTTTGCGCGTATCGAATGCCATTACTTTGTGAACAAAGGGTTCTTCACTCACGATAACTGGATTTTAGATAACGTCGATAAGATACGAGACATCCCAGGTGTTATTATTCACGGTCGCTATGATGTGGTTTGTCCAGCTGACAACGCATGGCAATTGCACAAAGCTTGGCCAAAATCCAAGCTAATCTATATTCCGGATGCGGGTCATGCTGCAGGTGAGCGAGGGATTACTTCCGCTCTGGTCGAGGCGACAGAGCAAATAACCGCTAGTTAGGTTCGCAACGAAGGTCCTGATCGATGCGTCTCTCTTCCTCATTACAAGGCTCTTGAGGGAATTGCAGACATACTTTCCCCACAAATGTTCCCTTACAGTAAGGGGACATAGCTTGAGGCTCTTGTAATTCTGAATGGGTAGAATCTTCGCGAGGGTTGGGCACGCAAAATTCTTTGTCTTTGGCATCGGCGTCGCAAGCTTCTTGTGTTCTGTAGTTGCAGTTTAGTCCCTGTTTGCTCTGGATGCAGAAGCTTGAGTTCGATGCTAGGGCCGAGCTCTTAAAGAACAACAACCAAACTCCAAGAATGATTTGCATAATCTTCATTGCAAACTCCTTTAGCCTTACAAAGAGAGGCCAAAGGATGTATCGGATGCTTTGGGTAGAAGTTGAATTTATTCGAAGATTTATTGTGATTTTATACGGTTATTGGAAAAATGGATTGTCCGGGAAATCCTGGGCCAGCTCCAGATACTCTTCAGGTTTGAGGGTGTCTGGACGACGATTCAAGTCTATGCGAACTTTTTCGGTATCGACCGTTTCCAAAAAAGCACTCAACGCATTGCTTAACTTCTTGCGACGTTGTGAGAAAGCTCGTTTGGTTAGTTTTTCCACTTTTTTAAGTAGTTCTGCATTCTCTTTTTGCGCACGAGGGGACATCGCAATAATCGCACTATCGACTTTGGGAACAGGAGTAAAGCAGGAACGGTCAACTTTTGAAACCAAGGTCATTGTAGCTCGAAGCTGTGCAAAGACACTTAAGCTGCCGTAGCTTTTTACACCTGGTGCTGAGGCTAGTCGCTCTGCAAATTCAAGCTGTACAAGAAGCACAGCGACCTGAATTTCACCAAGTTGGGGTAAGATCTGTTCGAGTAATGGTGAAGAGATATGATAGGGGATATTACCACATATGCCTAGTCGTCCCCTTTGTCGATTGAGCTCACGCCAATGCGCCCAATCAAAATGAAGAGCATCTTGGTGAATGATCAAGAGCTTGCCTTCGGAAATCTCAGTTTCAAAGCGTTTTTGCAAGTATGTGACAAAACGTGCGTCACGTTCTACGCAGGTTACATGTAGGTCTCGTTTGAGAAGAGATTCCGTGAGAATGCCCTTACCTGGGCCAATTTCAATGACGGCTCCAACGCTGTTCTCAACCAATACATCAGCAAGTGTATCGCAGGGCCAAGATGTATGCAGAAAGACTTGGGATAGTTTAGAATTTTGTTTTGGTTCACGCATGTTGGAGAGGTGCCTCTTCGTAACGGGAGTATGCTTCCCACCCTAAATTGTTAAATTCATCCCGATGTGAGCTGCCTTGATACTGATACCAAGCGAGAGCAGCAATCATGGCAGCGTTATCAGAGCAATACTTCAAATGTGGGAAATGACAGACGAGCTTTGTTTGAGTGGTTAGCAGCTCGCGGAAATAAGCATTGGCAGCAACTCCACCTGAAACCAATATGGATTGAGTTTGTGGGAAAAGGGTGAGTGCATTTTGTAACTTACGTAAAATTTGATCGAAGGCTTCTCGCTGAAAAGCTGCACAGATGTCGTAAGTGCGTTGTTGAGTAAGTTTGTCGTTCTCTTTTGCAAGTAGGTTGCGAACATGTGTCTTAAGTCCAGAGTAGCTGAATGCCATGCGTTCTCTTTGGTCCAGCATCCGTGGCATGGCAACTTGGTCAGCATTGCCACTGCGAGCAAGTTTTTCAACAGCAGGCCCTCCAGGATAGCCAAGACCAAGAAGCTTAGCGACCTTGTCAAAACTCTCCCCGCAGGCGTCATCAATGGAGGATGCTAGTAATTGAAAGTCGATCGCATTTTTCATGAAGTAAAGATTGGTATGCCCGCCTGAGATGACCAAAGCTAGACAAGGAAAGACAGTATCGTCATCTTTTAGTCCCAACAAAGCTCCATGCACATGGGCATGGACGTGGTTGACGGGGACTAAAGGCTTGCCTAGTGATCTTGCTAAGCCTTTGGCAAAGGATACACCCACAAGCAAGGCGCCTATTAGACCAGGACCCTGAGTAATACCAATGAGGTCGATGTTCTCTGGGGAGATATTGGCTTCGTTCAGGGTCTGCTCAAAGAGAGGAACCAGTGCTCGCAGATGCTCACGGGCAGCAATCTCTGGTATGACACCTCCGTATAGAGCATGTTGCTCAGACTGAGAGGAGATTTTTGAACTTAAAACTTTACGTCCATCTTTGATGATGGCAAATGCGGTTTCGTCGCAACTGGATTCGATGCCTAATACAATCATAGCTTACTCTAAAAAACTCGTGTCTATCTAGTTATTGGATAGGTCCTTAGGTTGGCTGGTCGACTACTGCAGAAACGTTGGCCGATTTACCAAACTAATGCAGTTTCTTGATATGCTTTTTCGCAAGCTCACTTTCTTTCGATTCCGGAAATTTGTCGATCAGCAACTTGTAATACGATAAAGCGGTTTTTTTGTCTCCAAGACTTCGAAAGCAATCCCCCATACGCAGGCGAGCCTTGGGTTCGAGATCTCCTAAATGGTCCTTTTTTAGAAGCTCACTGAAGGAAATTGCAGCTTCCTGGATGCTTCCTGTTCTAAAGAGGCTTTCCGAATAATAGTAGCGAATGCTTTCGGAATGCTTTAGCCCCTTGGATGCTAGGATATGAGGTGCATCTTCGACAATTTCCTTGAAATGTTTCGCATGGAAAGCGTGCTCAATAGTCTTACTCGTTAGTTTGGTCTTTTTATTGTCCCCTTTTTTTTTATCGAGCTTTTCAAGGAGAGAGAGTATTTCGATCTGGGTTTTTTCGAGTGCGTCGACTTTTTCTTCAAGCGCTGCGTTTTTTTCGGGATTGTAATCTTTGACAAGTTCTTTCAATTCCGCCATCTGCTTTGCCAAGGAAGGCTCTTGATCACCTTGTCCCGGTAACTCTCCAGTGCGAACTCCAACATTTAGCTTATCTATATCGCCGCGAATCTTTTGCAGATCCTCTTGCATTTGGTTTAGCCGGCTTGATGTCGAGATGTTCTGCCTGCTGTTCGTTTGCTGCTTATCGTGTAGTTCACTTTCTAAGGCAAGCACCCGCGTGTTGACATTGAATAGATCTTTGCGCAACTCATCATGCATACATGCGCTTAGGAGAGCGACCAAAATGCTTAAGAGGAAAAGCCGATTTTTACAAACCATGCGTGTCAAACCTTCAATGATAGGTAGATTTTAGATAATTACCGATAAAGCCTTAGCATACTATGCCGCTCAAGCAAAATGCGAGCCTAACCTTACTTTGTCTTGTCTTGGCTGGATAGCTCTGCTTTGCGTCTGCGAAGGCGGGTCAGTGCTTTGAAGAGAGCGTTTGAGTCTTTGACCCAATTGCTGATGTATGCGGAACCATGTCCTTTATGGAAGCCCTTGAAAATGGTGCTAAGGCGCAGTTTCTCTTTGTATTTTAGCCAGTCGTCGAGCTGTTCCATGCGATAAAAAACCCGCCCCTGCAGACCTTTGGGGATCTTGTAGGAGTCTTCTGGCACATAGTCGACCCACACGCGCTTAGGCCGGTTTTTGTTAGTTTTGGGCGAAGTATCTCTGTTATTGACCTTTTCTTCGGAACCTGTACTAATTGATTTTTCGGCGTCATTTTGAACACTTTGTGCATTTTTATCCTGCGCATCCGTGGTCTCCGTTGCAAGAGTGCTTGTTTCCGAGCCCATTTGTTTCACCTTCCCTGCAAAAAGTGTTATATCAATAATGACATCGGTAAATTTCTAAGAATCATTAAGGGTTAATAATCCCGAAGCACTGGAACCCGTGAGTCCCTCTAGCGAACTTGGAAGCTAAGCTTCCAAAATCCGAATTTTTCGCCAAAGTCCATTTCGCTAAAGGGACCGTTCGTGCCGTATTAAGAAGAGAGAACAATGACCAAGGAATTTTCTCCAATGACATCAGAAACTGATGACACAAATGACATGCAGCCTATTGAATCCAAAGCCCATTCTGTAGACAGTCCAGCTGACGACGTTGCCGTACCCTCTCCAAGCGAAAGTGAGCCGACGAGCGAAGTTACTGCTGAGAGCGCTCCACTTTCCGAATCAGTACCAGTTCAAGATGCTGAAAAAAGCAATAAGCCTATACCAAGCCCTCTTCTCGATTTTGCTCACGCCGGATTGAGTCGCGCAGTTTTAGAGGCTATTCAAGATGCACATTGGAAAACACCGCGTGCACTTGATGGTCTCTGTTTGCCTCTGACGCTTTCTGGCAAAGATGTTGTGATCCACGCATCTGCAAAAACATCTGCGATTAGTTTTCTTACATTGGCACATCGTGTTCAGGCTACTACTGAAGCAGGCGATGCCACAGAAGCTCCGACACCACAAGCGATCGTAGTTTTCTCGACAACTCATGCAGCGGATAAGTCTTGCCAAGATTTTAACCGTCTTTTCTCCAACCTTTCTTTAGTAGCTGCCACCCTTGTTGATCCTGAAGAAATCAGTTCAGAGTTTGTTCAAGAGAAGCTGACTAAGGCAGATATCATTTTTGCAAGTGCTGGCAGCCTGAAAACAGGGTTTTTGAAGAAACATGTAGCATTTGACAAAGTCTCTTTGTGTATTTGCCGAGATGTCGAAGGTCTCCTCGATAGTGGAGCAAAATCCGACTTGGAATTTGTTCTTGGACGTTTGAATGATGCACAAAAAGTTTTATTTTCATCAGCAGTGTCCAAACGTGTTCGTGAACTTGCTCAAGGTTATTTGACCTCTCCAGAGTACGTTTCTCTGGAACGTGAGCGTGCAACGATTCCATCTGTAACGCATTCAGCATATCTTTGTGAAACACCAACCAAATTCAAAGTGCTTCTTGGATTGCTCCGTGATCACGAGCCTAAGAGTGCTTTGGTTTTTGCAAACTCCAAACTGAGTGCTGCTTGGCTTTATCATAAACTGTTGGAAAACGGTTATGCTGCTGAACTAATCGGTGGTGATGCTGCACCTGCAGTTCCTGCTGTTACGACAGATGCTGAGGCTTCAAAAGCTAAGATTTTTGTAGCAACAGATTTTGCAGCTCGTGATTTCCATTTCGGTGAACTAAGTCACGTTTATAATTTTGACCTTGCTGATAATAGTGAGTCCTATCTCAATCGCATGGGGCAAGTTGGTAAAGATGGACCTGGTTTTGTTTGCTCACTCGTTTGTGATGAGTACGGTGAAAACTACCAACACGTCCAAGACCTCCTCGGGCAAAAAGCTCCTAAGCCTGTTTGGCCCAAGGAAGAGTACCTGCAGATTGTCGACAAGTCAGGAAATCCATTCCTAGAAAAAAATATCGGATACGTCCCAAGTCGCTTTGATGAGCGTCCACATCGCGGCGGACACGATCGTCACCAAGATGGTGACCGTCGTCCATTCCGTGGCCGTGGTGATCGTCCTGAACGTGAGGAACGTCCGCATCGTGGTGATCGTATGGATCGCGAACGTAGCGAACGTCCTGATCGTTCAGAGCGTAGCGAGCGCTTTGAACCACGTGGCGAACGTATTTCACGTATCGAACGTGTTGAGCGTCATGAGCGTACGGATCGTGCAGCCCGACCACAACGAGCTGAACGTGGTGAGCGTCATGATCATGGGGATCGCACAGAAATTCGTAAGTCAGCGGCTCCGATGTCCAAAGGACCACAAATCAGACCGCGGACTCCGAAGAAAGTCCATACCCCAACTCAAGTTCGTCCTATTGAGCAACGTCGTATCGTACTCAAAGAGGCTAACCGTAGCAGCGGTAGCGGTGGGCTCTTGAAAAAATTCTTGTCGCTGTTTCTACCTAAGAAAAAGAAGTAGAAGCTAGATCGTCCGCTTCGTCAGCTCACTCTAGTGAGCGACAATGTCCACCACACGTGGTGGACTGCCTCTTTCTAGAAAAACATACCAAAGTTTAGGGACTCGTCCTAAAGCCGACCAAAATTCATTTGCCGATGAGCCTCGTAAGCAAAGTAGGGCACTAATACGACTGCGGACTTCTTCTGCATTCGCAGCATGAATGGTTGCCAGGGAGCCTTGGTGACCAAACATGAGAGTTTCAAAAAAAACAAGAGCATCGATCGTTCGAATTTCTCCCAGTACAAGACGATCTGGGCGTAAGCGCAAACTCTCTTCGATAAGAAAAGATAAGCGCAATTCTCCTCGGCCTTCGATGTCCTTAGGTTTTGCACTCAAGCTCAACCAATGAGGACTCAGACATGGTAACTCACTCACCTCTTCGATCATGATCACTCGCTGATTCCAAGCGTAGTGTTTTAGAAAACTTGCGAGTAGAGTCGTCTTCCCGCTACCTGTCGGTCCACAGAAGAGAATGTTATTGTGTGCATCTGAAAAAATATCTTCGAGCTGCTGACGATGGGATGGGAGCATTGCAAAATCTTCAAGTGTAAGATCAGCAAAACGATGTCTTCTTAAGCTAAAAATAGCTCCATCCACACAAGCAGGAGCAATAAGACAGTGCCAGCGAAAGCCTCCGTCAACGCAGTAGCCACCTGCAGCAGGATTGAGCGGGTCCAGTCGTTGCCCATGAGCCTGAGCAAAGCTTTGGCAGCTACGAATGAGTTCTGAACGCATGGAAAAGGGAGAAAAGTCGCTTTGCACTGTCCTATCGTTCTTAAAAAGATGCAGTGCACGGGTTCCGTTCAAGCAAAGTTCATGCACAGTAGGGTCAGAAAAATAGGAGAGAATCTTTGCAAAGAAATCTTCATGCTTCATAGCAGAAGCTTTTGGCAAAGGTCTTCAGCACTCACAAAGGATGCTGCTCCATCATCGATGAGACTTTGGCCACCTTCACAAAAATAGAGACTCGAATCGGGTAAAAAGACGGACACCTCACGCCCCTGATCGAGTGCAAAGCGTGCGGTGATCATTGCTCCAGATTTATGAGTTGCACCCATTACGAGAGTCCACATCGATAGTCCGCTTATGATGCGGTTACGTGTAGGGAAATCATAGGGTTTTGGTACCTGATCCCACAGACGCTCTGATACTAGCAGACCACCGTTTCTGAGAATTTCTGAAAAGGTTTCGGCATTACCCCGAGGATAGAGTTGGTCCAGACCATTTGCAAAGACGACGATCGCTGGAAGAGGAGTCTTGCCAGCGCTCAGAACTCCCTCATGAGTAGCGACATCACATCCAAAGGCACCTCCACTGACAGCGCTGACACCATGGCAGGCTAGCAAATAACCAAGTCTGTAGCTTTCCTGCAAAACAACATTTGCTGTGCGTCGAGATCCTACGACGGAGACTTTAGGTCGTTTGAGTCCATCAAGATCACCAAGCAGGGTGAGTGCCAAAGGGGCCTGGGGGATTTGTTTGAGAAGCTCAGGATAGAGAATGTCACACAGCAGAACATAATGTGCGCCCGAGCTACGACACCATTGAAAGTGCTCGTTCAACTTGCTGAGGAGGATCGTTGCTTCGCTATCGAAACGCGATAGGTAGCGATTCAACCACGGGAGTAAATTAGAAGGCTGTTCTCGCTCCGTGCGCAGGAACCAATCCCAATGCGAAGGTGACCAGGTCTCAATACTCAAATTTGGTTCCCAGTTGAGGGAGCTCGTTCCAGAGGGGAGATTGACTGGGAGGTAGCGCCCAGAAATTTGTGAAGCAACATGGGCAACAGCGTAATAGGGACGAAGTGACATCATTTCAAACCCGACAGTGATTGGTAGCAAAGTGGGTCAAATGTAGAAATAAAGATCAAGTCCGTACACGGACATCTCTATTTCAAATTCTCGATCATTCGGAGGGATGTGTTCCTGCTGTTGCAGAATTTGCAGCGTAATCTCCGATATGGAGTTCGGTATGGGAGGAAAGAACAAAAGCAGTTGAGCTTTGAGGGTGCAGGTCAACAATAATGAGTGAACCGACTTGTTCCGCTTGCTTGCTTTTAGACTTACGAACTTCAGGATTTTTGAAGAGATCGAGAATTTGATTTGTTGTCAGTCCAGATTGCGAACCTTGGTCAAGAAATACGATTTGACCTTCTCCAGCATATTCCACGCCACCACTCAAACTCACAATGTGGGCTTTCCCCTCATAGGGTTTGCGTTCACCTCGACTCAGTTGGATGGTCCGTTCCAAAGGAATCAACGGAACTATAAGATCTCCGGTGCGGACAAATTTTCCAACCCTGACGACAACAACAGCTCGATCCTTATCTTCGAGTGATTCGATATCGATAACACCAGCAGCTGCATATGGAAACCATGACTTTCCATCAAGGTCTTTGCGTACTCGTCCAGGACGAAGAACCGTGTAAGATTCGCCAGGAACGACAGGGCGAATAACACGTATCATCGCTTTTGAACCACCTTCGACAATAGCTTCACCCTGCAAGCCTCCTGAGACGAGCCCAAATCCGAGGCGTCGCTTAGGATAAAGAAACCCAGGAAGTACAATATTGAGTGACGTAGGCTCTTCGTAGGTTCCGATGGTTTCAAACTCGTCTGTGAGCGGTTTGACATCTTCCAAACTAAGAAAGCTCGGAGAATTGTAATGAAGAATGGGTGCCGTGCTGCGTGTATTGAAAAAAAGATCATTGTAAGCAGGAGTTTTTTGATCCTCTTTTGGATCATGTTTGGGGGCGGTCGCAGGACGCTTTCGCTCCCATCCTAATGGGCTTACAGCGTGAGCAATGTTCGATGTAAGGACTAAGAAGACGAGAAAGAAAGCCTTCATAAATTTCTGTCCTCTAGACTTCTAGGGGCTTGTTTTGCCAGGATGTCATTATCATGAGTGTGTTTTTCACTGAGAGCTAGTTCGACCTCCTCGGAGTATGCTCGGGCAGAAGACACCAAGGGGTGCTGCGGAGACATTTCTAAAAAACGTGCAAAAAGCTCTTTAGAAGTTTGTAGCTCTTTCATTTGTAACCAGCAGCGAGCAAGCCAATAGAGCGGTTCACCCTGTGAGACCGAAAAATCAGTTTCACGATCCAACTTTGAAAAAGCAAGGAAAGCTTTATCCCATTGTTGCTTGCTAAACAGATCTTGCGCATATTGTAACTGATTTTGAAATGATGACTGCTGCGGAAGTACTTGCGAATGTTCTTTGATCGGTCCTTCATTAGTCGGTCGAGGCTTTTTTTCACTAGGAGCTTCAAGATTTTTTTCTGATTTTTTCCCATTTGTATCGATCAAAATTGCTTGTTCGAGAATGCGGACACGCTGCTGCTGCTTCAAAACCAGCCCTTCCAATTCATCTATGCGTGACCACAAACGCGCTTGTTTTAATTCAAGCTCATGCAGAGCATTTTTTTCAGCACTTAAATTTTCATCGGTGGCTTCAGAGGTAGTGGGGGGTGTCTCATTTTTTTTCTCTGGAACCTTGTCTTGCAAAGAGACGCATCCGCTAAAGTAAAGGGCACAAATACTGAGAACGGCAATGCGGATCTGTTTGGGCTGTCTCATCATAATGCTCCAATCGGATGAGGCTGGGTGTGGCCAAGAAGCCTATCTTTTTTTCTCAATTGCTCTTATTTTATCACGTACGGATGCAGAGTCTGTTGTAAGCTCTTAGGAAGGAATTGCCGTATGCAACGTCTTGGTTTAGTGGTCGTGGTTTGGTGGGCTCTGGTGCAAACACTATATGCTACAAGTGAGACGCCTGGTTTGCAGTTGACCCCCATCGAAAATAAGCAAGGCATCTTGCTCGGGTATAGTCGAAATTACCCTCAACTGAACTCCAAAAAAAAATACGGACCTTCGATCTACCACCCCATAGTTGGAATTCGTCATTTTTCAGAAAATTGGGTACTAGGCCTGTCCGTTCACTTTAAGTTCCTCAAGGACAGAAAAGACGATTCAAAGGTAGCAATTTGGACCCTTGAAGATGAAATCAGCTATCGCTTCCGTCTTTATCACCCCGTGTATATGCTGAGTGGCATAAAATTTCTTTATCTCTTTCCAGTCCAAGCAGGTAAGTATCCACTGCGCAGGCGCTCTAACTCCAGTTTGGAGATCGGAGTTGGAGCAACTTTCTCCATTCTCTATTTTCTAAAACCTAAAACCGCATTTGGTATTTTTGCAGATCTTTGGCGTGGAACTGGATCCAGATCTCTTGGAGGGATTGAGGCAGGCATACATTTTATGTTCCCGCTAGACTTCTAGTATCACTGCTTATCTGCGATTATGGCCTATTAAAGCTGTCTACACATCTAGCAAAACGCAGACTGCTAAACCATCCCGAGCGTTCGCTAGGCCAGAGGTCTTTGAGGCCAAAACTTTTAAAATGATCCGTCGGTATTTTTTGTGCTTGTCCAAAAGTAGGCGTACTCATGCTTATCTTAGCTGATTTTGGAACAAAGATAAAATCAGAACGTGAAGGAGGGGTCTCACCTCTAGCAAGGAAAAAAATTCCATTACGGGCGTGGGCCGTGTAGCATTGGCTCTCCATATTACAAAAGCCCTTTGCTACATCCTGTAAACCTAGTCTATTGGTGTTTTCTAGCAAGCGATCACGTACTTCTACAGGGGCATATACTGCGACTATAAATCGTTCAGGACAAAGACTCTCATCGTTCAAACGCAACTCAACCAAATGCAGCAAACGATCAAACTCTTCGACCGTAATATTCTCACTCATCTTCACATTCAAAATTGCAATGTTCTGATTTTCTACCTTCACACTCTCAAACGAAAACAGACTTAGACCCACACGAAAGAGGTTTGCAGTGGTCGTAGGCTCGGGCGTAAGTGGTGTGCTCACCGCAATTGCAAGTGATTCAATCTCACCTGTGTCTTGGTAGTGCTCGATGGGGGTTAGACTCCACCTATAACTTTTCAACGCATTTGAAGCGAGTATGCTGCGATCTGCCTCAAATGCATTGCCATCGCGTTCCATGACGTCTTGTAGGATGATGATATTAGGTTTGAGTTCACCCAACTCTTTGTCAATCAGAATGAGTCGCTCGCGTCGAAAGAGCCAGTCTCCCTTCCAATTGTTGGATAAATTCTGAGGATAGGTGCGTTGGTTGAAGAGGGAAAAAAACTGGGTACGTACCTCGTGTAAATCGTAGTCTTGGGAACGCTTATCATCCGGCGTTACACACGAAGCCAGCAAGAAAAGTGCAGCAAAAATGACAAAATGTTTTAGCAACCCATATACCTTGCTATCACAATTCTCTGAATTTCACTCGTGCCTTCACCGATACGCAACAAAGCAGCATCCCTATAATGACGTTCTATAGGATACTCTTTCATCAGGCCATAGCCACCGAAGGTCTGCTGTCCCTCACGCGCACAGAATTCTGCAAGCTCGGAACAGTAGAGTTTTGCCATTGCCGCAAGTTTTTGGAAGTCTTTGCCGTTTTGTCGTAACCAGCAGGCCTTGTAGAGCATGTTTTCTGCAGCTTCAATACGAGTTGCCATATCTGCAATTTTGAAAGCAACAGCTTGGTGCTTTACCAAGGGTTTTCCAAAGGTCGTGCGTTCTTGAGCATAGCGAATGGTTAGATCCATCGCTCCTTTTGCGAGCCCCAAACCCATCGCTGCTATCGACAAGCGTCCGTTGTCCAAAGTCTCCATCATGATCTTGAAGCCCTGTCCAACTTTTCCCAGTATTTGGGATTCTGAAACCCGGACATTGTCAAAAAATAGCTCACCCGTATTGGAGGCGCGCCACATCATTTTTTCTTTCATAGCCCGACAGGTGAGACCCGGAGTATTTTGTGGAACCAAAAAACACGTAAGCTCTGGACGTCCATTCTCCTGCTTGCCAGTTACCGCTTGAACTGTGATGCCCTTGCTGATATCGGTCGCGCTATTGGTGATCCAAATTTTAGAACCATTGATCACCCATTCTTTTTTTGCAGCATCAAAACGTGCAATCGTCTGACTCGCTTGAGCGTCACTGCCTGCATTCGCCTCGGTAAGACCAAAAGCCCACAGCCCCTTACCCGTACATAGATCTGGTAGGTAACGTTTCTTTTGTTCTTCTGTTCCATAGTAGTAGAGAGGACCAATTCCGAGTGAGTTGTGTGCCGCTATGGTTGCAGCATGAGACCCATCGACACGTGCTATTTCTTCGACAGCAACTATATAGGAAAGATAATCGAGACCATGTCCCCCATACTTGGGGTTGACGAAGACACCAAAAAGACCGAGCTCTCCCATCTTCTCTGTGAGCTCGTAGGAAAAATTTTCGTGCTCATCTAAGTCTTTGGCCTTGGGGGCGATTTGCTTTTCTGCAAAATCGCGTACTGTCGTTCGTAGGAGTTGAAGTTCTTCGCTCTCACTAAATTCGTACGACACTTTGTTTATTCCTCCCAGCTAATGGCGACTCGTCCTTCTCGACCGCTCGCTCCTGTGAGAATTGCAATATAAGACTTATAACGCCACTGTGAAATTTCACCGTTTTTGACGGCTTCTTGCACAGCACATCCCGGCTCGTCGAGATGTCGGCATTCTCTAAACTTACAACGACTGATGAAATTACGTAAGTCTACGAAGCACCAGCTGAGATTAATGGGATCATAGTCTTTAATCATAAAACTACGCACACCTGGAGTATCGATCACAAAACCACCCGTACCAAGCTTTAAAAAGCTCGCGTAGGTGGTCGTGTGCCTTCCCTTAGTGAGCACTTCTTGGTCTTCGACATCTTGAATAAGCTCGGGCTTTAGTAGGTTGATCAAAGAGGACTTGCCTACCCCTGAATGACCAGCAACCAAGCTTACTTCGTTTTGAAAGACACGGATGAGTTCTTCATCTGCATGACCAGAGTCTGCTTGCGTAACAAGCACTCGATAGCCGAGTGACCTATAAAGAGCAATCATCTCATGGCATTCGTTGCGATAGTCCTCGTTCGGGCTCTTGTCGAGCAGGTCTTTCTTGTTCAAGATAATACAGGCTTTGATCTCTTGCTCTTCTGCAAGCACAAGAAAACGGTCAATCAGTCCCCATTTTAGTTTGGGTGCCAAGAAGCTAGCAACGACCACCATTTGAGTCATGTTTGCAGCCAGTACGTGTTCACGTTCTGCAAGCATAGGATCAAGTCGTGAAATTTTGGCGCTGCGAGGGGCTCTGAATTCAATACTACACTGCGGTAAGGGTTCTTCGGATGATGCTGACAAAGTCGTCGATGTGCCTTTTTTGCATAGGACACGATCACCTACGACAACAAAATTGCGCTCTTCACGCACCGCCTGCATGAACTTACGAGCAAGTGTTCCGAGCCAGACATCACTCGTTTCGATGTTGCCGATCTCTGGTTCGACCGCAACGAAGGAGTATTTTTTCTGAACCTCTACAATACGGGCACTGAAGTAGTCAGGGTCTTTGAGTAAGTCTTTCCACTCACTTTCGGCTTTGGTGAATTCTTCACCTTTACCAGAGACAAAGCGGCGTCCTTCTCGTCTCTTATTATATGGTTTGCGTTCTCTCATAGGTTTCTTTTCCAGAGCCTCTCAGCGTCTTGTTAATAGCATTACTCAGTGGTGAAAGATGGTGAATGTAGGTATGGGCAGCATCCAAGACCTCCAAGAATCCATCTTGTTTTTTCACATATCCAAGTTCGCTAAGTGTATCGATAAAGTTTTTGCATTCGTTTTTATCGAAGTAATCATATTCATGGTAGCCGCTGAGAATACTCGATTTCTTGGCCAAGCCCTCACACTCTTTTGAAAAACTTTCGATGGCGATTTTTCCAGATGCATCTTTGAGTTCGAGCAGAGAGATATACAAGCAAAAACGTTCGATGCGATTGCCCAGCACACGACCCAATGTGAGCAAGTGGAAGGATCTTTCTTCTACTTGATGGGGAGCTCCGATTTTTTCTCCTACAGGTAGTAAAAATCCATGGTTTAGCATCGCTGTGATTTGATCATGAATCACAGCATCTACCTCATCGTCCTGCCACTTGAGGAAGAGGTCGTTTTTCAGGAGACGGTAGGTCTCACGAACGCACTTGACCATGCTATCCATATCTATTGCCTGATAGTGGGAGAACAGGTTTGCAATCAGTGAGGGAATAACAAATATAGGAAGTACGTTGCAGCGATAGTAATTCAAAAAGGCACAATCTTTTTCATTCACATAGATCACGTCTCCACTGACGTGTTCGAAGCGATTGAAGTGTGCTAGTTTTTCAGCAAGTTTGAGCAAGTCCTTTGCGTCGGCATCAGGAATGATCGTTTGCCCATCATAAGGCACAGCTCGAAGCAGAGCGACCCATGCATTGATGAGTGTGAGCATTTCGGATTCGGCAATTGCACGACGGGGTAGGGCAAGCAAAGCTGTTGCGAAGAGTGAGACGGGTGTGACTTGAATCGCTTGGTTGATATGTCGCATCACATTGCGGGAGAGATCGACGACCACATCCTCAGACTCTTGCTTTGGATTTTCAGCGAGGTAGGAAGTCAGACTAATGGGTTGTCCAAAGTTGATATAAGCTTTGCCAAATTCGTAGGCCAAAATCTTGGGAGCTTTTAAGAGAGCCCACATGGATTCAGCTCGTTTGGTTTTGCCTTTAAGCTCATGAAAGTAGCTGCGCGCTTCAATCAACTTGTCGTACGTTACGAATGTCGGAATAAATAGTATGGGTTTACTGCCAGGACTTTCACGAAAGCTATTGACGACCATCGAGATCATTCCAAGCTTTGGTTGAAGCAGACGCCCTGTGCGGCTTCGACCCCCCTCAATATAGAAGCATAGTGGATAACCGTTCATCAGTAGAAAGTTGACATACTCTGCAAAGATTGCACCGTACAGTCGGTTACCCCCGAAGCTGCGTCGAATAAAAAATGCACCCCCCATTCGGAGGACACGACCTACAGGCCAAAAGTTGAGGTTAACTCCTGCTGCAGTATGTGGTGGCATCACCCCTAGAGAATAGAGACTGTAGTTGATGAGCAGATAGTCCATATGACTTCGGTGGCAGGGCAAGTACACGATCTCATGAGTTTCTGCGAGGGCTCGTAAGGACTCCCCATGATTGGTTTCCACACCACTGTAAACTTTGTTGAAAAGCCAAGTGAGAAGCACATCAAAGAAGCGAATAACATGTGGTGACTGACGCGCAGCAATTTCATCAATATAGCGTCGTGCCTGATCTTCAAGCTTTTCGCGAGGCTTGCCTTTTTTTTCTTCCTGCTCGAAAAATTGACGCATCGATTTGGAATTCAAAATCGAATGTACCATTTTACGACGATCATAGATGTAGGGCCCAACCGTCACCTCTCTTTGTCGGTGAAAGTGCACCCGTAAAACACGACGAAGCTTCTTAGTAACTCCAACGAGGTCACGTTCTTGCTGTATAAAATTTAAGACAGAAATAGGCTTTCCAAAACTACAGAAAACGTTTCGGCCCTGGGCAAAAAATAGAAAGAAACGTTGCAACCAGCCGCCTTGCTCATCATCAAAAAATAAGAGCTTGAAGAGAGATTTTTCTTCGGTGCCAGCATTGCGACCCCAAAAAACAGAAACAGGAATAAGCTGTATGTCTTTTTGCTCGCGTTCGACCTTGTCGACGAGTTTGTAAAGCTCGGTGGGGAGTTTCTTAGCGCGTTTCCTTTGGAAGGGGCCGCTTTTTGCCAAAAAAAGATAGCTCGCTTTTCCACCTCTATTGAGCTGGTGAATGTCAAAGCGCGGAGCGGGAAGCTTCATGGCCTTGCAATGGTGGTCAAGCACCATAAGATCCGTGATGGAGGCAGAGTTGAGTACGTAGCAGACGGGCTTGTCAGCATCGAGAGAAAGCTCCTCGACTGCCTTCGGGAAAGCCTTGCTGCGAACCCACAAATAAATGACGCTTCGAATCCACCAGAAAAAGCGTATCCAGTGTGCTGAGGGCTCGTCATAGGAGCGTTCTTGAATATTGACAGTGCTAAGGCTTGATACTTCGTCGTTCACCCGAATTCCCCGATAATTCATCGCTGTGGGGACAAATTAAAAGAGCTTTTGGCTAAAAGATCAAGGTCGAATCATCTTTGGCGAGGTTTAGGTGTAATGGTGAGAAGATTAAAACTGCCCTCCTGGCAATTCGGCTCATCATGAGCCAACACTGGTGATTTCAAGAATCACACTTCATCTTCGTAGAAGCTAGCACAGCTTCGTCCATACTTGGAATCTATCGGTCCGTTTCAGGGTAACTTTACATCGCCTTTTGAGCAGCGTCAGGCGTAGGGTCTTTTGCGAAAAAGGTTAATTTCCTTTCTTCGCCTTTTTTACCAAGACTGCCAAAATTTTTATTGTTGAAGTTGATCTCAACTGCACTGGCATCAAATAAATGGAGGTCGACGCGATCTTCAAAAGGAAACCGATAGACGCCAGGGGTGAAGGTGGTCGTTGTGTAGTCTTCTGGCAAAATTCGGTGACGAATTTTTACTTCCTCTTTAACATTTAAGACGACTACCGCGCGCTGATCCGTAAGTGCTGCCGTATCCGCTTCGGTTCGCTTGGACATTTCCGGTTCTTTTTTTGCATCCACATTAGTCTTGCTGATCAATTCCTTCACAGTCTTGTCTTTTTTTGCATCCTCTTTATTAAGCGTAGAGAGGTTGCTAGCCGGAGAGCTGGTCGGAGTTATAATTGTCTCAACCTGTGCTCCATTAGTAGCAGCAACAGGTGTGGGTGCTACAGCAACAGGAGTAGCTGGTGCTGTAGTCTCTTGCGGAGCGGATGCTGTCGTTGGGACTGTGGGTTCAGCGGAACGTTTGTCGGACGTGTAGCGTACGACAACAGCAATCAGAACAAGAAGAACAGGTATTCCTACCGCTAGCGCCATCTTGTTCATGGGAAAACGACGCAAAGGCGAAAGCGGGGAGTTGAGGACGCTACGCTCCCTTGGGAAGAACGAGAAAGTCTTGGGTGTCTTGTTTTCCTTAACCTCAGGAAGACATAGCCATGAGCGTTCATATTTTTCGATAATTGGGGCTGGGTCGAGTTCAAGATGCAGACAGATGCTCTTGATAAAACCGCGCCCAAAGATTTTGCCAGGAAGTTTGTCAAATTGGCCGTGCTCGATGTCATCGATAAAACACTGAGAGATCTTGGTGACGCTCTCCACTTGTTGAATGGTCAAACCTTTGCGAACACGTTGCTCGGAGAGAGTTTTGCCGATTTCAACCTGGAGCTCTGGAATATGTTCATTTTTACCGCGATTCATTGTTTGGCCTTTCTCTTCGAGAACCATACTGTATCTCCTATCTCTACAAACACTCGTTGTTTGTTCGCTTCGCTTGCCTTTGTTATAATGAAATCATCTTACAAAAAGAGCAACTTAAGACAATGACCATCCCGAAACGCTTTGCCACAATTTTTTTAACAGGGTTGAAAAATAGGATAATTTTTCTTTTTATGCCTGTTTGGCTAAACTCTTGTCAGAGCTTCCAACCATCTGCGGAGCTAAAAGATTCTAACAATCAGAAAATTATCGAAACCAATCTTACTTTTGCTCAGAAGCAGATCGATGCTGGCCAACCACAAAATGCGTTGCAAACTCTAAGGCCACTTGTACGCTCGTTCCCCCAAAACCCCTCTCTGTTGAATATGGTTGGTCTGAGTTATCTAGCTCTATCCAATGCCGCCTATGCTCGCAATTATTTTCAGCAAGCATACGCTATAGACAAAGATCCGATGTACGCACTTAATCTCAGTTCTGCTTTGATTGCAGAAGGATCTTTTGTAGAAGCAGAGTCGGTACTGCAAAAACTACTCAAGGAAAAATCCTACCCCTATAGTGAGCGTGTATATCACAACTACGCTCTGCTTTTTGAGAAGCGAAAGAAGTACCGTAAAGCGGTTAGCTACTACACAAAAGCGGTGAACGAAAATCCATCGTATTACCTGAGCCACCTGCGTTTGGGTAAAATCTACCAACTCGAAAGAAACCGAACATCTGCAAAACTTGCCTATGAAAAAGCTGCCAATGCCTGCAGTCTTTGCTTTGAGCCTGTACAGGAAGCAAGCCTCATCTACCTCGATGAAGGTAATTTCAAAAAAGCATCTGCTCTTTTGCAGCACTTTCTCGCAAACAAGGAAATTTCCTCTGACAATCGAAGCCAGGCGCGAAGTTTGCTGGGCCTAGCCCAAAAAATGAATCGCCACCGCTAAGATTGTGTCTCTTCAGTGAATAGGCTGGCGTGTTATTACTACAATGAGTTTGTGCTGCTTTGTTAGATGTATCGTCGCGCCTGCTCGGAGTATTCTCCACATGGGCTTGTCGCTGTCTTTCGGTCGAAATTTTGAAGTCCGTTATGCTAAAATCTCGAACGTAATCTTGAAATTTCCTTTTGGGAATGGAGCAATGAACATGGGTTTAAGCCAGTTTTGGCCGGTGCTTTTCTTCTTGGTAAGTGCCCCTTTGACAGTGCATGCAAATGCTTTGAAGCCAGTGCCTACCAACTCTATGGAGCGTTATCAGGCTGTTGAAAACTTTGCAAAAGCTGTTTTTTCTATCGAAAGTATGTACGTTGATGAGGATCAATCTCGGCTACAAGTTCTGTTGGACGATGCTCTAGATGGGATTTTTAATAAGAAGGATCCGCATTCGGCGCGTCTGAGCAAGCGTGCTTTTGAACAGCTTACAGCAGATACCAAGGGACAAATGGGTGGTGTTGGTATCATCGTCAAGGCAAGCAAAGACAAGTTGATTATCGTGAGTCCTTTGGATGGTAAGCCTGCTATGAAAAAAGGAATCAAAGCAGGCGACGAAATTATCTCGATTAATGACATTCCTTTTTCCAAATTGGGTCCCGATGCCCTTGATTTGATGAAAGGTGAGCCAGGAACAACCCTCAAGCTTTCTGTGCGCCGCAAAGGGAGCGAAAAGCCTCTCGATTTTAGCATCGTCCGTGAGGTCATTCGCATCAGTTCTGTAACATCAGAGCGACTCGGGGAGGGGCTTATATATGCTCGCATCAGTAGTTTTCAGGAGAATACTGCACAGGCGTTGCAAGAGGTGCTTTCCAAAGAGAAGAAAATCCGCGGAGTGATCCTCGATCTACGGAACAACCCAGGTGGATTGTTGGAAGAAGGTGTAAAGGTTGCAGATCTATTTATCGAGAGCGGTCTGATTGTCTCTACAGTCGGGCGTAATCGTACACGCATTGAACGGCAATTTGCGACCAAACAAAATTCATTTATGGGATTCCCCTTGATTGTCTTGATCAATGAGGGTTCGGCAAGTGCCTCAGAAATTGTAGCAGGAGCTTTGCAGGATCATCAGCGCTCATTGACGATGGGGACAACCTCTTTCGGTAAGGGGTCGGTACAAACGCTTATCGCTTTGGCGGATGGTTCAGGGATCAAACTGACTATCGCAACATACTACACGCCCAACGATCGTTCTATTCAAGCAAAGGGTATTGAACCAGATGTTGTTGTTAGTAGGCAACTTGTAACCCCCACCGTCGATGGTCGCAAAGAAGCCAATCTACGTGGGCACCTCATGAGCGAAGATCTCAGTGATATGGGCAAAAAGGGCTTTCTACTGAAGGAGCTCGCAAACTGGCCACCCTTCCTAGCAGAAGATTACCAAGTCGTAACAGCTTTCACCTATCTGAAAGGATGGACGCTGTTTACGCCAAGACCAGCGGAAGCTGCAAAAGCTTCGGATGCAGTACAGACGACTAAGGGTGGTACGAGTGAAAACGGATGATCCAATAGTTCTCGAATTTGGCTATAGAGATCTTACGCCCTCGAAGCTTGCAAAAGCGTGAAAAATTGCGAAAAGACGTCTCATCTGTAAAGCATTTGATGATGGTCTTACAGGTATGGCAAGAGATCATGGGATTGTTTGCTGCAAACGTATGGATAGTGTTAGCACAACACGGAGATAGTTCAGTAAAACCGTCTTGCCCTGAGAGCGAGGTAAAATTCTTGGCTCCTATCTCAGGAGATCTGTCCAATGGCTTGTTCCTTCAGTTGCGTTTAATATCATTTTAAATCAAAACCCGTCGTCATCATACCCCTACCCATTTTTCCGCGAAAAGGTCAGGTCTCCAACGCTAAAAACATCAGTGAAGTGCTGCAGAAATTGATTTCTGAGCTCAGCGATCTGGATTTTTTTGCCTAGTAGGCGTTCCATGGTTGTCATCTCTCGGTCGCGAATTCCGCAAGGCACAATCTTGGAAAAGGTCTCCAAACTGTTAGACACGTTGAGTGCTAGTCCATGATAGGAAACGCCTCGGCTCACACGAATACCAATCGAGCAGACCTTGGTATCGCCAACCCAGACTCCAGGACGTGTTTCATCCTGATGTGCACAGATACCATAGTTTGCAAGAAGCCTCCTAACCACTTCTTCTAATTGATTCACAAAAGCTTTGGGGCCAAGCTTAAAGGAGCGGAGGTTGAGGATTGGGTAAGCTACAAATTGCCCAGGCTCATGAGCCGTAGCTTCTCCACCGCGATCGACCTGGGCAAGGGTGGTGTTCGAGTGCAACAGATCGTCTTGCGAGACTAATATATCCTCTTCGCTTGCATGTTTGCCCAACGTGATGACCGACGGATGCTCAACTAGAATCAGGTGAGAGTGCTGAGGGGCTGCAATCACACGCTGATGAATTTGCTTCTGCAATTCGAGGCAATCCATATAAGGCATTATGCCAAGGATGCTGACCTCGATTTTTCTTCCTTGGTTCATGAGAACGCTTCCTTCTGTTGCCTACGCCAAATCCCTAACTATGGAACGGTTTGGCATGAACGTGAGCCATAAATTCATTGCGAGTCTCAGGCTTGAGAAAGCATCCCTTCATAGCGCTCGTGATCGCGTACGAATTTTGTTTTTGCACACCACGCATCATCATGCAGAGGTGGGAGGCCTCCATGACGATTCCGAGTCCTTGGGGAGCAAGTATCTGCATAAGACCCTCCGCAATTTGGTTGGTCATGCGTTCTTGTACCTGGAGGCGACGAGCATACATCTCAACAATACGTGGAATCTTTGATAGCCCAATGATCTTGTCCGTTGGTATGTATCCAACATGGCAGCGTCCAAAAAAAGGTAAAAGGTGGTGTTCGCATAGGCTATAGAATTCGATATTCCGCACAACAACCATATCGTCATAGGCATCACTGAAGAGAGCTCCTTCAGCCATGTCATCAAGGTTGAATTTGTAGCCGCTTGTGAGTTCAGCAAAACTTTCTACAAAGCGTTTTGGAGTTTTGAGAAGCCCTTCCCGTGTAGGATCTTCACCGACTTCTTTAAGGAGTTTAGAAATAGCAATTTCATGTTGAGATGCACTCACAGATGGCTCCATCGTTTGGTGGGTTTTCGATGTCCGGATAATATAGTTAGTTTTTTACAGATCTGCAATGCGTGGAGCCTTGCTAGGAAGTTAATGTAGCAATCAAAGTTGTGTTTGATAGACTTCTAAACTTTGCCTGCTCCAAGATCGACATCACGCGAGGATTGTCCGTCGATGCCGATTTTTTCGTAGAAGAGTTCATCGATCGTTTTCTTAATGAGAATCCATAGTAACTCACGGTCGCGACAACGTGAGAAGACACCCAGTGGAATTTGAAAGCCACCCTTATCCTTACGTCCGCCACCATACCAACTACCGTCTTCCTTTTTGCCGAAGAGGTCTTTGAGCCATTTGTCGGGGTCGAGAGTATGAGATTTGGTGCGCAGAGAACCATCGACGTATGTTCCGACAATCCCGTAAACTACGACTGTCTCGATTCCTTCGCGATGCAGAAGGTAGTCAGCGCATTGTCCGATCCCATCGCGATCTTCTTCGCGTACATAACCGACGCCTGAAAAAAGATAGGTCTCACGTATGTCTTTGTGCTGTAAAGCGACTTGGGTGAGGTCCATGGTTTTTGCTGAGATCGCTTGCTTGGAAATTAGCGATAGCAGATCTCGGTCAACAAACGGTGCAAGGTATTGGCTTGCCTTGTAGTCGACTGAAGATGCATTGACGTAGTCATCTGTATCCGTGCGAATACCATGCATGAGTGCGGTTGCAATTTTGGTTTCTTCGGAGGCATTCCCATTGAATTCAAAAGCTGACTGCTGCAAAAATTCAGCATAAATGGCCGAAGTTGATCCCGCTGTTTCACGAATGTCGATAAAATGACCTTCGACTGTGCCTAGTGCCTTGTGATGATCGACAAAGACCAGAAGTTCGCATTTTGAGGGCAGTTTGATCGGTAGATCGGTAGACTGCGAGTCATTGATAGCATAATAATTGTAATCAGAAGCATCAAAGTCTGAGGAAGCTTGCTCAAGATCCAGATCCAGTTTTTTTACAAGCGCTCTGTTTTCATGGTGAGAAATATCATCGAAGTAAATAATCTGTGACAAAACATCGAGACGTTTGGCAAACCAGTCAAGCGTGAGAGCGCATGCAATATTGTCAGGGTCTGGATAACCTTTTATGCAAATGAGCATTTTTTTGCCCTTTGCCTTTTCCAAGGCTTTGATAAAAGCCTCAGTTTTTTTGGAGTCCATCTCCTTGGGAGTCTGATTTTTTAATGCCAACTGGATAGAATCTTCTTTTTTAAGCACTTCCATGGCCTTAATGAACCTCTTTGAGAACAATGAAACTCGGGTGAATTCTACTAAACATGTCCAATTCCCACCTCAACAATTATATCAACGCAGCCATATTCTGAATCTGGGTCTAGTTTACTCACTCTCTTCGTCACAAATGCTCATTTCCTTATTTTTTGTTCATAAATTCGCTCCAATAGCGGAAGAATCGCCTTGGGAGTCGGAACGGTCCGAAATGCAAAGCTAAAAGACTCGATATCGTCAAAAGACCAGGGGCCGATGAGCGGGTTATCTTTAGTGATTAGTGATTTGCAGATGCCGAGTATCAAACACGAAGATGGCCTTTTTTGCAAGGCTGCGATTCTTTTTTCCAGTTCTCCGCGATGCCACTTGTGAAAGAGTTCGAGGTGAACCTTTTGCCCAGAGGAGCCTTCTGTAAATGTAATATCGGGAAAGCAAAAATGTTGCCCACCTAAGTCGATGAGGTCATCGCTCCAATCCGCTTGCCAAGAGGAAGAGCTGGTGTTGAAGGAGTTTATGAACTCTTCAAAACCTTCTGGAATATAAGATCCCGTATCTCGGTAGTGGCTGTGCAAGTTGCTTTCTTCATTGAGGGATAGCGTGGTGTTTTTTCCTTTGAACTGAATTTTCGTTTCTATTTTCCAACGATGAATACCGAGTAAATGCGGAAAAAAATTCGCAAGACGCATTCCATACACATTTGTATTCATCAACACACTTAGTGGTCCAGCAATAGTAAAGGAGAGGCTTTGTCCCTCACTCTCTATATCTCCGATGACCAGTCGGTGAAATTTGATAGCACGGAAAAGTTTGCGTTTTTCAGCAGTATCCCTAAAGACTAAATCTACACGTACACTTGGCGCAATCAGAAGCAGGCCCTGGACAAGTGCGCAGTTGTAGCGATGCAGCAAGTCGTCTTCAGTCCATGGTTCAAAGGCTTTGAGTGGTCGAAAGTCAGGTAAATCACCATAAAGAGCAGTTGCTAGATCTTGAAAGGATCCTGGTTGATGAATATTCGAGAAGTTTTCGCGGAACTCTTCATGCGTTGCCAAGAGCGTCTCTTGACGCAGCGTTTGTGCGCTTTGAATAAGCTCCCAACGTCTGTCTTCACCATTGTCGACAGACTCAGAAAAATCAGCTCGATCCATGATGAGTTTGACAAAACCCAATCCATACGGATGGCTTTCAAGATCCACGGATAGCCGTAGCTCTTCTTCGATTGCAGATTGAGGACGAGATGAGGAGCTCTCTATTTGTTTGAGTAGAGTGCGAGCTAGATCTCGGGCGTCACGATCGTTTATAGAGATGAACTCTGGACGTGCGTAACCCTTGCTCGTTTTAATTTTCAACAGGGCCTTCGTAAGCATCGTGTTGCCTTCTTCGTTGGTTCACAAAAACTTCATTGGTAGCCTGTGCAACAAGCTCATAAAGTACAGCTCTTTTGCCAGGACGTGGACGCAAAATACGCCCGAGACGTTGTACGTGTTCGCGTACTGCTCCTGTGCCTGATACGATAACTCCGATGCTTGCTTCGGGCACGTCGACACCTTCGTTAAGTACGCGGGAGGTGACGAGCACGCGCAAGTCACCCTGACGGAACGCATCGAGAAATTTGCGGCGCTCTCGGTCTTTGGTCTTGTGAGTGATCACTGCAAGCATAAACTGCGAGCCTATGCGGTAGGCTGTTTCATTGTCATCCGTAAAGATAATCATTTGCTCTTGGCTATGTTGCGTGAGTATGTCCCACAGCACTTCCATTTTTTTCTGCGCACGCTGAGCGATCAGCTTTTGACTGCGATGAGCTAGAAAAGCTTCGCGACCTGCTTTTGAGCGAGAAGATAGAAAGAGAAAACGTTTCCATGCATCACGCTGCGAAAAATCAATGCGATTCTGTTGAATGAAACGAATATATTTTTCGCGAGCATCAGTGTAAGCGTTGCGCTCTTCTACGGTGAGTTCGACCTCTAAGTTGACGACATCGTATGGTGCAAGTGAACGGGAGACGAGCTCGGTGATTTTGCCTTCGTAGACAAGAGGACCTAGGAGCTCATAAATCAAGGACTCCTTACCATCCGCTCTTTGTACTGTCGCGGATAAACCCAATCTATAAGGAGCAAGCGAACATACTGCAATAAACTGATACTGAGGTGCCGGCAAATGGTGACATTCATCAAAAATAATCAAACCGAAACGATTGCCTAAACTCTCTATGCTTAGACGTGCAGAATCGTAGGTTGCAACGGTAATAGCCTCTACCTGACGGTTGCCATCTCCAAGTTTACCGATCACAACTCCAAAGTGATCCTGCAACACCTTGTGCCACTGATAGAGTAGGTCGATGGTTGGGACAACGACCAAGCAAGAACGTTGGGCGGCAAAGATTGCAGCAACAGCAACAATCGTCTTGCCTGCACCTGTAGGTAGTGAAACGACACCACGTTTTTCAGAGGCAAGCCAATGATCAATAGCAGCCTGTTGGTAAGGGCGCAGACTAAATTGTTTTGCAAAACGAAGTTGGAGTACGTCGTATCCTTTTGCAAGATCTTCGTAGGCCCATTTTTGGGCCCTCAGAGCGAGGATGATTTCTCTGTAATCGATCGCTTTGGCTCGATACTCACTCGCTCGAGGGTCATAGACAAATGCATGGAGAGCTTCAAGACGAGTTTTGTCACCTTCGGCAAGCAAGCTGCCTTGCTGAAAGCGTAGTCTAATCTCTGTCATCGCTTTTGCCTCGAATTTTTCCTTTGATCCAGAAGAACACGCGACCCACTGCTCCTATCGCGAGACCAAAGAGGCTGGCATCGATGACAGGCACATACCACGATGGGAGCTCCCCACCAAAGAGGTAGTTATGTAGCAAAACATTCGCAAGCAGAGTGAGGCTGATAAAACTCAAAGCAATGATTTTGGTCGGCCAAGTGGCAAATTTTTCGTGCGTCAAATTACGAATTCCTTAGTGGCGCAGTTTCTTTGACAGAGCAATCCCAAGATTCTAGCCTCCATAGCTAGCAGACAGCCATTAGGCTTGCGAGAAAAATTGCTAACCTGTACTCATTATTCATGAAAAACAAAAGGGGATCGGACTATGACACTGAAATCGATGCTTTTTCTAGGTGCTACGCTTTGTTCTCAAGTTGCGATGGGTGCGCTCGTATTGAATAAGGTACCACCCGAAATCACTCTCGAAGGCAAATCCGGTGGCAAAGTAAAGGGCGGGGCATGGTCAAGTAAGGAGTTGGTAGGCAAGGTTCATTTGGTATTTTATGTCGCCCCACAAGCTGAAAAAGATAACTCTCAGGCTCGCGATGAACTTAAAAAACAAAATTTCCCCAGCGAGACCTTCGCTTCAGTTGCGATCGTCAATATGAAAGCGAGCAGCATTCCTAATTTTCTGATCTCAAGCAAACT
The DNA here is from genome assembly GCA_964635325.1 of uncultured Pseudobdellovibrionaceae bacterium. Taxonomy (GTDB): domain Bacteria; phylum Bdellovibrionota_B; class Oligoflexia; order Oligoflexales; family Bog-1112; genus BOG-1112. Next base: position 7,348 of record CAZWOL010000012.1, on the reverse strand, counting down.
CTCCAGTAGCCAAAAAGAAAATCCTCGAACTCTCTACGTTGAAGACAAAACCAAAGAGCTCGTCACCAAGTGGGGACTAAAAGATGAGGCAAGTGATGTCATGCTTTTTAATAAAAAAGGCGAAGCCGTATTCAGCGTGGATGGCAAACTAACAGATGCACAGATCAAAGATCTGATCACAGTGATTCACAGTGAGTTAGCGGAAAAGCCGACCCAAAACTTGGAAGGCAGCAAGGCACAAAGCTATAGCTAGGCCCAAGACCGCAAGTAGTAGCCCCCAGAAGAAGGCTATAGGAAGAGAGGCAAACCCTAAGCCTCGCTCAAGCCACATTACCTTAGTGGCATCTCCTCCGATACGCCAGCGTACTAAAGCGCCATTGCGATCTATATGTTGCTCTTGAACCAATGACTTTTTACGAATCTCTTGCAGACTGTCGCGAGTTGAACCAATCAATGACATAAAATTCCCTCCATCGCCAAACAACACTTGTCTCATTATGAAACCGCAAGCTAGGTTTGCAAACAACTTTTCGGAATTTTGCTATTCCTTCTTCATTCTTGCAATAAAGCTTTCCCAAAACGATGACTTGTGGTTAATAGATTCTCATTGGATTTTAGCTCGTTACGACCAATTCAGGAGATAAGCATTGCGTATCTTAATTGTCGAAGACGATGCACCACTCGCCAGTGTTTTGGTAAGGTGCCTCCGAGAAGAATCGTATGCAGTAGATCATGCAGTAGATGGTCAAGAAGCTGAGTGGATGGCCTTTGAAAATCCTTATGACCTTATCATTTTGGATTTGATGCTACCACGTAAGGATGGATTGGAAGTCCTAAAAAGCTTGCGTGATGGGGATATCAAAGCTCCTATCCTCATTTTAACAGCCAAAGACAAGGTCGATGATCGAGTGAAAGGCCTCGATAGTGGAGCCGATGACTACCTTGCTAAACCCTTTAGCTTAGATGAGCTCCTCGCTCGAGTGCGAGCTCTGCTGCGACGCAAAGAAACCTACATACCTCCGATCATTCGTATCGGCCCGCTTTCGATCAATCCTTCGCGTAAAGAAGTGATGATTGGAGAACGTATTGTCGAATTCACAGCAAAAGAATATAGTTTGCTCGAATATTTTGCTCGCAATGCTGGCAGCGTTCTTACGCGTACGCAGTTGTCTGAACATGTGTGGGATGTCAATTTCGAACCCACTTCTAACGTTGTCGATGTTTATGTCGGCTACTTGCGAACCAAGATCAACCGAGTTTTAGGATTTAGTCCTATCAAAACTGTACGTGGACACGGATACATGCTTGATATCGATAAGAAAGACGAGGATTCCATTTCTTTGCATGAGATGGAATTGGAAGAAGCTTTACCGACCTATGTTTCTTGAACGGATACCGGTACGCTTTCGTCTTTCTCTGGTTCATACAGCTTGGATTTCTGTTCTCTTTTCGATTTTAGGGATCGCTCTTTTTAAGTTCGTCGAATATACCTTGATGGACTCTGTCGATTCCGCATTGCTCTCTTCTGCCTATTCGGTTCGTGATCTAGCGAAGATGGGTGGTGAGATGCCACAAGATGTTTTTGTCGAGCGACTTATCCAAGATCACCTACATTTGGATAATTTTCTTCCCGAACGCATTGTACAACCTTATGCTCAGGTCATCAGTATTGGAGGTCGAGAGCGTCATCGTACGAGCACTTCAACAGTTACCTTGCCCATCACTCTCAAAGCAGCAAAACGCGCACGACAAGGCTCTCATACTTTGGAGACTTTCACATTCAAAGGGCGACCATCCTTGCGGCAGGTGACATTACCGATCATGCATGATGGACATTTTTCGGGAGACCTTGTGCAAGTGGGAGCAACACTTGGTCCTACGCAAAACATACTTAAAGGTACTGCAGCGTTGCTAAGGCTTTTGCTACCGCTGGTGCTTCTAATCTCAGTGATTTTGGGCTACATGCTAACGGCACAGGCGCTCAAGCCTGTAGTACAGATGACCCAGGCTGCAGCCAAAATGGGTGCAGGAGACCCCAGTGTACGTTTGGGGATTCCGCTTGCGGATGATGAGTTGCAGGAGCTCGCTCTTACGTTTAATAAGATGTTGGATCGTTTGGAAGATGCGATTTCTCGATTGCGTCGCTTTACTGCAGATGTGTCCCATGAGCTCAGAACTCCACTTGCGGTGCTAAGAGGTGAGACCGAACTTGCTTTGCGTCGCTTGCGTAGTCCGGAAGAATATCAAAGCTCTTTGCAGTCCGTGCTGGGTGAAGCGAAAAATATGTCTACGATAGTGGATGACCTCTTGCTTCTTGCGCGTGCAGAAAGCGGTCACCTAGCGTTTGCATGGGAGGTTTTGCCAACCAAGCCTTTTGTTGCGGACCTCGTGCATTCGATCGAACCCATCTTCAAAGATCGAGACATTCGTCTTGAGTTAGCTTGTCAGCAGCCTGAATATTTTGCCTGTTCTCGAACCTACCTAGCTTTGGCTCTCAAAAATATTTTGCTGAATGCTTCCAAACACTCGGCACCAGGAAGCTCAGTTTATTTTGGAATGACGCAAGAAGGTTCTCATTTGCAGTTTGCTATTCGCGATGAGGGTGAGGGTATTCAAGAAAGTGACCTGCCCTATATCTTTGATCCATTCTACCGCTGTGATACTGCAAGAAATCGCGCAAGTGGGGGATCTGGTATTGGGCTGAGTTTGACGCAGAGCCTAATTAAGCTCCATAAAGGAGAAATAAAGGTGAGCTCGGTCGTTGGGCGTGGTACTACTTTTTGTGTACAAATACCACATTCCACAGACTGTGGATAAACCTGTGGACAAGTCGAAATTATTGTAATCTTTCGAGAGCTTATATCGTGCGCAACTGTGTCTAAAATGGGAACTTATCCACAGGATGGCAGACTAGATTGAAATGACAAAACATCATTATCCGAATGGTGTCTCTATTTGTCAAGCTTTCGAAGCTCGAGGAAAAATTTATAAGCGGCGAAGAATTCGTCGTGCTGCGGAAAGGTATAAACGCAATGCAACATCGATTTCGTTTCTTAGGAGCACTTGATCCCGCCCTTCAGATGTGGGTGATAAGTGATGATGAGTTTTTTCATGCTAAAAAGGTGCTCCGTTTGACAGCAGGCGCACAGGTCGAAGTTTTTGATGGCCAAGGAGCTTGGGGAGAGGGTGTTATTGTTGAGATGCGCAAGGACTGTGCGCTTGTTGAACTTGCTCAGGTTCATAAAGAGCCAAATTCTCAAGTGCGGCTCATTATTGCAACAGGGGCTTTGCAAACACAAACGATGTCTGACTTATTGCCTTGTCTTGTGGAATTAGGTGCAGATGAAGTGCATGTCTTCTTACACGAGGGTGTTGCAAAGACACGTTTGAATGACAAAACAACAGAGCGTTGGCAAAAAATTTTGATTGCTGCTGCTAAGCAGTCTAAACGTGCACACTTGCCGACTTTGCACGGGTGGAGCTCATTTGCAAGCTTCTTAGATTATGCTGGGGCTTTGGAGCAACGATGTATTCTAGATCCAGAGGCAACACGGGAGCTTTCCGATTTATCATTGAAAACTCATGCATCTATTTGCTTATTGTTGGGTGGGGAAAAAGGTCTGTCACAAACCGAACAGCAACACGCACACTCAGCTGGTTTTGAAGGCTTTCGCTTAGGGTCCAATATACTTCGATCTTTCACAGCAGCCGTAGCAGGAACAGCTATACTCTCTAGCAAACGAGCAGCTGCAGTTTAGCTTGCTTTCAACCTCTGGTTGTCTAAGTCAGACAAGTTATTTGTGGCAGCACTTGCAAATTTTGCGTCCAAATGCTTTCGTAAGGCCTACGAGGATAACGAGTGATGGCCAAATAACATTTGCCATTTGCATAGGAATCACGTCAAGATTTGCAAGTAAAAATGCAAGACCTGCAAGTGCTATGAAAATTCCATTCATTTTGTGGTGTGGGCATCGACAGCTAGCATCTTCATGTTGTGTGTGTGAATGGTTCATTTTGTAAACTCCCCCTTCTGTTTTTATTATTAACTTATCGACCGTTGAAAGACGTCGCTTTAAAATTAGATGCTTTTGATAAGTTCAAAGCTTTTTTCTAAAGTTATTCGAATCTTGGTATGAAAAACATACCTTCGTCATAGAATATTCAATAATAATTCGACCCTATTTCTATTGTCCGTTAAGGGACATTTAAAATCTAGTGGTGGAAATGAAAGGTTGAACCTAAGGTCTGCAAACCAATGTTAGAATGTATAGATCCAATAACTCTGGAGGACCTGATCGATGGTTGCGAAGAACCGAAGAACTCTCTACTTGATTGAACCCTACAAGCAGCTTCGCTTTGGAATTATGTTCATTGCGACCAATATTATCTTTGCTGTCTTACTCGTCTTTGTATTTAGCTTTTATCTGTGGGATATCTTCGAAGCTGTTAATGAGTATTTTAAACTGTCACATTCAGAAGAACTCGTTACCGCATCAAAGTTTGTTCAACCTCTTGGATTGAGTCTTGGCTTGGTGGTGCTTTTTATTTTGTCCACCCTCTATTTGTCAGCGCACTACACTCATCAACTCTATGGTCCATTGGTGTCGATTAGGCGCTTTTTGGATGACTTGCTAGCAGGCAAAAAACCAAGGCCAATAAAATTGCGGACTGGAGATCAGCTCCATGATTTAGTTGACCGTCTTAATAATTTAACGGATTTATCTAAGAGTGAGGCGTCATCTTCGTTGGGTGCTATCACACATTTTACAGATGAACTGTTGGCTGGGCGTGAGCCTGATGTTCTAAAATTGCCCGATACCGATCCATTAAAGGCATTGAGTATGAAACTCAACCGTTTGGCAAAGGATCTCCAAGCGAAGAAGTAGACATTTAGAGCGCGTTTGAAGTCTTTGCTTTACTCGCTCTCGCATGAAAGGAATTTCTCATGAAATCGAAGGTCGCAACCAATCCTCAACATGTCGCTCAGCAATACAAGGCTTTGTCAGAACGCTGCGAAGCCTACCGCAAGCAACTCAAGCGTCCTCTGACACTTACTGAAAAAATTCTATACAGCCACTTAGTCGATGATTCCAACCTCGGTCAGATTGAGCGTGGTAAAAGTTTCATCATGCTTAAGCCTGATCGCGTAGCCATGCAAGATGCAACGGCTCAAATGGCTATCTTACAATTTATGCAGTCACAGCGCAAAAATACAGCAGTTCCAAGTTCTGTTCATTGCGATCATTTGATCCGTGCCTATGATGGCGCCAAAGAAGACATGAAAGCAGCAACAACGACAAACTCAGAAGTTTATGACTTCCTCAAAACAGCTTCACAAAAGTATGGCATCGGATTTTGGGGGCCAGGCTCGGGAATTATTCACCAAGTGGTCTTTGAAAACTATGCATACCCTGCGTGTCTTTTGATCGGTACAGATTCCCATACTCCAAACGGTGGTGGTCTCGGGATGCTAGCAATCGGTGTGGGTGGTGCTGATGCAGTTGACGTCATGGCTGGTATGGGGTGGGAGCTGCTGGCTCCAAAAATTTGTGGCATACACCTGAAAGGCAAGCTTCGTCCGTGGGCTTCACCGAAAGATATTATTCTGAAAGTCTGTGGAATGCTCACCGTTAAAGGGGGCACTAACAAGATCATCGAATATTTTGGAGAGGGAGCACGTTCACTAAGTTGTACAGGCAAAGCGACGATCACCAACATGGGTGCCGAACTAGGTGCAACAACGTCCGTCTTCGGTTTTGATGAAAAAATGGCAGACTACTTACGACTGACGGAACGATCTGACCTAGCTGATCTTGCTGAAAAATATGCCAAAGATCTCAACTCGGATCCCGAAATCGAAAAAGATCCCAAACGTTACTATGATGAAGTTTTCGAAATTGATTTGGATAAACTCGAACCCCACATTGTCGGACCACATACACCTGACTTGGCGCGCCCAATCTCTAAACTTGGAGCCGAAGCAGACAAAGAAAATTACCCTCGAGACATTCGTGTTTGTTTGATCGGAAGCTGTACCAATTCATCGTATGAGGATATTTACAAGGCTGCTGAAATTGCTAAAGAAGCACTCGCCCATGGTGTCAAACCAAAGGTGCCTTTGTTGATTACTCCAGGTTCGCAGCAAATTTATTCGACAGTTAAACGTGACGGACTCTTGAAAGTTCTCGAAGATTTTGGTGGCACTGTACTTGCCAATGCTTGTGGTCCTTGCATAGGTCAGTGGAAGCGCAAAGATATCAAGATGGGTGAGCGCAATACTATTGTGACGTCATTCAACCGAAATTTCCGTGGTCGTAATGATGCGAATGCAGAGACTCTGAGCTTTATTACAAGTCCAGAAATGGTCATTGCATATGCGATCACTGGAGACCTGGCTTTCAACCCTGAAAGAGATTCTATCAAAGGGGCCGACGGAAAAACATTTACTCTAAAAGCACCAAAAGCGATGGAGTTGCCGGCTAATGGTTTTGTGAAAGACAATGCTGGTTATATTGAGCCTGTGGATGGAGATAAGGTAAAAGTTGCGATCAATCCTAGTAGTGAGCGATTGGAGATTTTAGAACCTTTTGCATCGTGGAATGGTCAAGACTTTGCGGAACATCTGCTGCTGCTCAAAGTCAAAGGTAAATGTACGACAGATCACATTTCTCCTGCTGGTGAATGGTTGAAATTCCGTGGTCACCTCAGTCGCATCAGTGACAATATGTTTATGGGAGCAAGCAATGCCTTCACTGGTGACATAGGAAAGTCTTATAACCAACTTAGCGGTGAGTATGGTCGCAGCTTCTCTCAAGTTGCTTGGGATTACAAAAAAGCCAACCGGCATTGGGTTGCGGTCGGTGATGAAAACTACGGCGAGGGTTCTTCGCGTGAGCATGCAGCTATGTCACCTCGTTTCTTGAATGCGAGTACGGTCCTGGTGAAAAGCTTCGCGCGTATTCACGAGACCAACCTTAAGAAACAAGGTGTTCTTGCGATAACCTTCGTGGATCCAAAGGACTACGACAAGGTTGAGCAAGACGATCGCATCTCTGTGCTTGGGCTCAAGGACTTTGCTCCAGGCAAGAATCTGACGGTCGAGCTTCTCAAAAAAGACGGTAGTCGGGTCAAGTTTCCGGTCAAGCACTCCTATAATAAGGAGCAGATTGCCTGGTTCAAGGCGGGCTCCGCCCTCAATCTTATAAATTAGCGTACGCATTTACTTGACAGATCTACCAAGCTTCCTTATAACCAACCTATGCCGCGGGGTGGAGAAGCTTGGTATCTCGTCGGGCTCATAACCCGAAGACCGCAGGTTCAAATCCTGCCCCCGCTACCAAGCATGTTA
>CAZWOL010000011.1:0-57935 GCA_964635325.1 uncultured Pseudobdellovibrionaceae bacterium | reverse complement strand
GTCAAAATGCAAGACCCCAGTGTAAGCAAGAGTGGACAAAGCCGAGCTCAGCAACTGAGTTCATTTAAAGGAATTTTTGGTATTACGGAAGCAGATTACAGCGTGATGGGTGCTTTCGAAAATTCCGTTAGCGATTTGCCTGTGATTCGACCCTACTGTGCAGATCAATCCCGCAATGCAGTTTCCAAATTGGTGTTCGTCAATAAAGCAATTCATATTATATGCTCGTATGTCAATCCATCCGCGCGTCTTGCAGATGATCCTAGGCACCAATGCGTAAGTAATGAGCTGGCTCAAACCGACGCAAGTACCCACCTGCTATGGGCTTTGGCACATCTTCTTGAGTCAATTAGTTTTTATGCAGTAATCAGTTATTCAACGACAGACAGTTCAAAATCAAACTTAGAATTGCGTGTCGATCGAATAACAAGTCTGGATGCAAAAGATCCAACTCAATTGCAGCAGTTTGTGCAGCAAGTCTCTTCGCTGTCTGACTTGCTGTCACAGATTATGCCTGTGACGTCAACGTGTTCACAGAGTGATCCCCAAACACAATTGGTTGCTTTGCTGAATGACTTATTAGCGGTGCAGAAGGCGTTTGCAAATATTCCAGGACTTCCAGAAAAAATTATCAAACCTATACAGGATCTAACGGCACAAATAAAAAGTATTGAAGACAAACTGTCTGGAGCGCAGGCGAAAGTAGCTCAGTCCAAATCCTTAAAATCAGATTTTTCTAAAGATATTGCCAAAAAACTCTCGGATAAAATCAAGACCATTGACGCCTCGTCATTGAGCTCCGAAGATCGTACAAAGGTTTGTTCGTCTCTAAGTTCTATTCAAGGTTCAGAGGTAGGATTGCCAGACTTGTGTGCAAGTACATAAGCCGCAATAATTGCCGCGATGATGCAAAGGCTCAGACCCTGTGATGTCGATAGCGCATCGTTTAGAAACCAACCTCTGTAGTCATCTCGATAGAATTCAATAAAAAATCGCTCTATACAGTATCCTGACATTCCAATCGTACCAGCTAACCCAAGTTGGTAGCTTCGCAAATTCTTAAAACAAAAAATGAGGCCGGTCCCTAAAATGAAGCAAAATGCCGATTCTATAAGTTGGACTGGAATGCGAGGAATGGGTTGAGGATGGTTTCTAAAGACGACGGACCACCAAGGAAATTTTCCAACACTATCAGCAATCGCAGGGATCCCAAAATCATCTCCATTCAAAAAGCAACCCACGCGTCCAATCGCAATTCCCACTAAAAGGGGAGGAACCAAAAGGTCCCAGAGGCGACGGAATTCCAAACCTCGAAGCAGAATAAAAACATAAGTCGTTAGAGCTGCTCCAAGTATTCCCCCGTACAATGTGAGAGAACGAAAGCTCCAAATTGCAGCAAAATCAAAGTGCTCTTCTTCGATGCCTATGGACAGTATTCTAGCTCCTAGAAGTCCCCCAATGTAGGCTGAAATAAACAGCATTGGTATATGGGGAGACAGGGAGCTGTCGTGCTTTGCTGTTAAAGAGCGCAAAAGAAAGAAACTACAAAGGCAGGCGAATATGAAGCAGATGTGCCATGACGGAACAACGTAGCTTTCATACTGCCAGAGTATTGGATACACGAATTAGCGTTGTAGCAATTGGTCTGCAACAGGCTTGAGTTCGTTTAGCAGACTTTCAGGATAGGCTGTTCCTAATAGAAGTATTGCAACGCAAGCTCCTGCAAGCAAGCATGCAGTGACGAAAGAGTTGCGTGGTTGCAAAGGTTGGGCCTGAGCATCAGGCTTGTGCATGTACATAAAAACGATAACGCGTAGATAGTAGAAGAAAGATATGACGCTTCCAAAAATTCCGGCAAAGATAAGAACGTAAAGGTTTTCACGAAGCGCTGCATTAAATACAAAGAACTTAGCAAAGAAACCTGCGGTTGGAGGCATACCAGCAAAACTAAACATCGCTAGAGCCAAAGCAAGTGCTCCCCATGGGTGCGCTTTCATCAGGCCTTTGAGGTCGTCCAATTGCAAATTCTGACGTGTCTTATCTTCGAGCCACATCAAAGTTCCAAATGCGAGTAGTGACGAGAGTATATAAGCGACTAGGTAAAACAAAATGGCTTGATAGGGTAGCCCGCCCTCAAAATTGAGCAAGCAAAGTACGATCGTCATATAGCCACTATGTGCGATCGATGAGTAGGCAAGCATACGTCTAATGCTAGTTTGAACGAGGGCTAAGATATTGGCGCCGACCATTGATAGAATAGAAACAATGCATAGCGTAGGATACCACTGGCCTGCAAAGAGATTCAAATTGTAGGTCAGGCGCAATACCATTGTTAGAATCATGACTTTTACAGAGGTTGCCATAAGAGCAGTAATTCCCGTGGGAGCTGCTTCGTATGCATCTGGAGCCCACATGTGAAAGGGAACGAGCGCTAGTTTGAAAGCGAGACCAACTAGTGTGAATAGTATGCCGATCTGCACCCAGAGATCGACTTCAAACGAGCTGTGCTTAGCAAGCTCAATGATATTCATGGTGCCACTGCTAGCATACAAAAGACCAAAACCAAAAAGTAGGAATGCAGAAGCGAAAGAGCCAAGCACAAAGTACTTCATGGCACCTTCCATGCTTGCCCTGTTTGGAGTGATATATCCAACGAGTATGTAAATTCCAATGGAGCTCAGCTCTAAGCCAACAAAGAGGGTGACAAGATCTGTACTCGAAACCATGACAAGCATGCCAAGTAAGCTGAGGAGAAAGAGGCTCACAACATCAGCCTTATAGAAGCTTGGAGCCAAACAGGACTCTTTGAAGAAAATCATTAGAACCAAAGCAATGCCTAGGAGAAGAGCCTGTGCAAGGCGCGCTAGGTCGTCTGCAAGATAGGCCCCTCCCCAAAACTGAATCTCAGTTACGGGTATGAGCAAAGAGCCTAGTGCAGCTAAGATGCTGATGAGTCCGAAGAAGTACAAGGGAATGAGGCTTCCTCCCTTGTTTTGAGGGAATAGCGCACCGATGAGACTCGCTATTGCGATAATAAAAAGCGGAGTGGCAGACCTATAAAAATCTAAGGGAATACTCTCGAGCAAAGGAGCCTCCAATTACTTAGCAATAAGCAGTTCGTCAGGTTTTGGTTGTGTCATAGCGCTAGGTTGTGAATCTTCACCAAGTACCGTCAAGCGGTAACTCATAATCGTGTCAGCAAGATGCTGAATAGATACGCGGGTTTTATCGAGGAAAAAATTCGGATAAATACCCATTATGAGGATCAAAGCACAAAGCGGAAGCAAATAGGTTTTTTCGATGCAGTTCATATCCTGCAATGTTTTGTTTTCCTCTTTGTCGAGTGGGCCAAAGAGTATTTTGAGAACAAGCGTCAGCATGTACACTGCACCTAAAACCACTCCGGAACTTGCAAGTACACCGGCAACAGGACTGAATTTGAAGACTCCGAGAAGTATCAGAAACTCACCAACAAAACCACCGGTACCAGGTAGTCCAATGGACCCCAGTGTTGCAATGATTAAGCAGATTGCAAATTTTGGCATAACACTCGCTAGACCACCGAAGTCTGCTAAGAGGCGTGTGTGTCGTCGTTCGTAGATGACGCCAACTAAGAAAAACAGAGCACCAGTGCTAATCCCGTGATTGATCATCTGGTAAAGAGCACCCGTCAGAGCTTCCTCTGAAAGTTTGCCGTCGAGCATAACCACAGATCCGATCACCACAAAACCCAAGTGGGAGACCGAAGAATACGCAACCAGACGTTTTGCATCCGTCTGCATCCAGGCCATCAAGGCGCCATAGATGATTCCGATGACCCCCAGGGCTAGTAGAAAGTTTGAATAGTGTGCAAGCGCCTGAGGAAAGAGTGGAAGAGCAAAACGTAAGAAGCCGTAGGTTCCCATTTTCAATAGAACCCCAGCTAGTATCACAGATCCACAAGTAGGAGCTTCTGTGTGTGCATGTGGCAGCCATGTGTGAAAGGGCCAAACCGGCACCTTGATTGCAAAAGCAAGTGCAAATGCAAGGAAGAGGTAGCTCTGTGTTTCCAAACTCAGGCTGGTGACTTTGTAGAGGTCCAGCAAGTTGGTCGAGTAAAATCCGTGCTCATGAAAGTGAGCAACATATAGAGCGATTGCAGCTGCGAGCATCAGGAGCGAACCAAAGACGGTGTAGATCACAAACTTGGTCGTTGCATAGATGCGATTGCTACCGCCCCAGATCCCGATAATAAAGTACATCGGGATGAGCATGACTTCCCAAAATACATAGAAAAAGACGAGATCAAAAGCAACCAAGGCACCGATCATTCCGGTTTCAAGGAACAAGAGAGCTGCAAGTAGCGCCTTGAGGTTGGGCTGCTCACTTCCCCACAAGCTGAGGAGTACGCAAGGTGTCAGAAATGTCGTTAAGATGATCAGGAGAAGATTGAGTCCGTCGACACCAGCAAAGAATTCAATACCGAGCGAAGGAATCCATGGGTACTTCTCGACAAACTGTAATGCAGCAGTTTGGGTGTCGAAATGAAACCAAAGATGCAGTGAAACGACAAGAAGGAAAACCGAAGCACCCAGAGCAAAGAGGTGTGCTATACGTTGCGAAGGAGTTGCTAGCACCCCAACTGCAAAGAGTAGTGGTAGAAAGCACAGTAAAGATAAGATGTGCGAATTGAGCCATTCCATCATCAAAAGCCTCCGAGCGCCCTAAGCAATTACCCAAAAAATCAGTCCTACGAGCCCAACCATGAAGACCACAGCATAACGTTGCATGCTTCCCGAAATTTGGAAACTACTCAGTCCACTCACGAACATCAGCGCTCGACCTACAAAATTGATAAAACCATTGATTATTCCAATGTCGATAACTTTCCATAAAAAGTCAGAGAGTTCGCGCAGTGGAACGATCACAAATTTCTGATAGATCTCATCGACCCAGTATTTGTTGAGAAGCAAGCGATGTGTTCCAGCAAAGCGGGCTTGCACTTGGGCCAAAGCTGCACTTGGGCCTTTGCGATAGAGAACAAAAGCCAGAGCAGCGCTACCCATCGCTAAAGTGGTGGAGGTGAGCATCATTGTCCACTCCAGAGCTTCGGAGGCATGAGCCTCTGCAAAGGACCAAAACTCTAGTTCGGGACGATGAATGACTTTGCTTAAGAAGTGTTCGAAAATATTATGTCCACCCACCATATGGGCGAGGAAACTTGGAACACCGAGATAGCCAACGAAGATACTTAAGAGTGCAAGGACAACGAGAGGCGCCCACATCAAAGCAGGTGTCTCGTGTAAGTGATGTCGTGTGTGCTCGTCGCTTCGATTGTCGCCGTAGAAAGTTAGACAAAGGAGCCGGACCATATAAAATGCGGTGCACATCGCAGCCATAACAGCGATGCTCCACAAGATAATTCCGTATTCAGGGAAAACAAAGGCTCGCCATAAGATTTCATCTTTGGAAAAGAATCCTGCAAGACCAGGAAATCCGATGATCGCGAGAACACCTACAACCATGACTTTGTGTGTAACTGGTAAATACTTGGCAAGGCCACCCATCTCAAACATGTCTTGCTTGTGGTGCATGGCTACGATCACGCTTCCTGCGCCGAGGAAAAGTAGAGCCTTGAAGCACGCGTGTGTAAAGAGATGAAACATCCCCGCATCAAAGGCACCCACACCACATGCAAGTACCATAAAGCCCAATTGACTTACGGTAGAGTACGCTAGCACTTTTTTGATATCGGTTTGTACCAAAGCAATAGTTGCAGCAAAGAGTGCCGTTGCAGCTCCAACAAAAGCGATCACTGTCATGACGCACGGAACGAGATAGTAAAGAAAATGCATACGCGTCATCATGTATACGCCAGCTGTAACCATCGTTGCTGCATGGATAAGAGCAGAGACTGGGGTTGGACCGGCCATTGCGTCAGGCAACCAGACGTAGAGAGGGATCTGCGCCGACTTTCCACAAGCTCCAACAAAGAGGCAGAAGCCTACCAGAGTCAATGTATAGAGGACAGGTTCGGTCAGAGTTTCCGTGTTTGATAGAATCTCTCGTAGTTGAGAGAAAGAAACCGTTCCGAATGCCTTGTAGCAGAGGAAGATTCCTAGGAGAAAGCCAAAGTCCCCGATTCGGTTGACAACAAAAGCTTTCATACCAGCCATTGCGTTCGGCTTGTGATCGTACCAATATCCGATAAGTAGATAACTACAAAGCCCCACACCTTCCCAGCCAATGAACATCACAAGCATGTTATTGCCAAGGACCAGAAGCAGCATCATGAAGACAAAGAGATTTAAATACGTAAAGAAGCGATAGGTGCTTGCTTCTTCATGCATGTAGCCACCAGCATAAAGGTGAATCAACGTGCCAATGCCCGTAATAATCATCAGCATCATGCCTGATAGTCGATCGAGTACGAACTCCATACCGAGATCGAGGGGGCCTGCTTTGATCCAAGAGAAGGCGAGTTGAATGATGGGGCTGTAGTCTTCCGCTAGTGTTGCTAGGAAAAGAGGGAACGCACAAGCGAATGCCCCTACCATAGCAAGCACAGCAACGCTATGAGACAAGGTTTTGTTCTGCTTAGGAAGCACTAAGCCGTTGAGTATTGCTCCCCCTAAAGGGAAGGCAAGTAAACACCAAAGAAGCATATGATGATCCCCTTGTCTGGCGACGCGCCCTAGCCTCGTAAAATTCGATAAAAGTCCGTCGAAATAGTTCCATGTCGTCGAAATAAAGCAATCACCATCGCAAGGCCTACAGCAGCTTCACAGGCCGCAACAGTGACGACAAAACAGACCATGATCTGTCCATCAAGATTTTTGAGAAACGTAGATCCTGAAACAAACACTAAGTTGACGGCGTTGAGCATCAACTCGATTCCCATTAAAACAAAAATGAGGTTGCGTCTAAAAAGAACACCACAAATGCCACACACAAACATGACCAACGCCAGACAGAAATAGTATTGAATAGGCATGCGTTCTCCTGGGTCTACAAATCACTTTTGGATTTTTTCCGTGCGATCGAAATACTGCCAATGATAGCAAGTAAGATTAGCATCGAAACAATCTCAAAAGGCCAAAGATAATTTCTAAATAAGCTGAGAGCAAGGTCTTGCGTATTATCAGAGAGCATGTGATCAGCAACGCGCTCGCTCAGTGATGGATGTTCAAGGAGTTGGTATGCGACAAATGCAAATCCTCCGATTACGAGAGCTAACGCAGCTTTCTCAAAGAAATGCCAGCGCGGTCGTGCCAGAAGTTTGGGGTCGAGGTTGAGAATCATGATGACGAATAGGAAAAGAACGAGAATAGCACCCGTATAAATAATGATCTGGATTGCAGCGACGAAGTCTGCACCTTGGAAAGCATAAAGCGCGCCTAAGAAAAATAAGTCCAAGACAAGAAATATCGCAGCAGTCACTGGATTGGGTAGTGTCATAGAAAGTATGGAGCAGAGACTAATGAGACCTGCCAATCCACCAAAAATGATCATCTCATTCATCTTAAGAGTTCCTCATCTTCTAAAACTGCGTTGCTAAGATACCTGCGGTTACAACGATGTTGGCGAGTCCCAGAGGCAGAAGGAACTTCCAACCGAGATTCATCAGCTGATCATAACGGAAGCGAGGAATGGTCCAACGCACCCAAACATAGAGGAACATAAAGAACGCAGCTTTAATCAGTAACGTAATGATTCCGATAAGTGCGACTATGTTCTCGCTGCCTACCAAACTTAGCAAGAACGATCGCGAGACGAAAGGAATATGCCATCCGCCGAAAAATAATACGGAGCATAAGCAACTGAGAGCAAACATGCTGACGTATTCAGCAAAAAAGAAGGCTGCAAATTTTGCGGAACCAAATTCGGTGTGATAGCCGACTATAAGTTCGCTTTCAGCTTCTGCAAGATCAAAGGGGGTGCGGTTGGTTTCTGCAAACATACAGATGAGAAAGATAAGGAAGGAGACCGGACAGAGAAAGACTCCCCAAGTCCACAGAGCTTCTTGCTGTCGTACGATTTCCGTCAAGTCGAGCGTGTTAAAGACAAGTACAATAGGGATGAGGGACATGCCCAGAGGAATTTCGTAACTAATCATTTGAGCTGAGGCTCGCAATGAACCCATCAACGAGTACTTACTATTTGCGGCCCATCCTGCAAGGGTGATTCCATAAATTGCTGTTCCGGCCATCGCAATGATGAAGAGAAAGCCCACGTTGAGTTTGATTACCGTCAGTGGAATGAGGTAACCCGCAACTTCAATTGTTTCACCAAAAGGAAGAGCAGCAAGAACAAGAAATACAGGAAAAACACTGAAGACTGGTGCGAGATGGTAGAAGTATTTATTGGCACCGCTCGGGACAGATTCTTCTTTGAAGATAAGCTTGATCGCATCGGCTAGTGATTGTAGCAAACCCCACAATCGCCACTTAAAGAGCCCAACACGGTTGGGGCCGCGACGACGTTGCATGAGAGCTGGAATTCTTCGCTCCAACCACACCATAACGGGGGGGATCTGTAAGGCGCCAACGAAAATAACGAGAACCTTAACCAACGTTGCAATTAGACTCACTGCAAACGGTAGGTCTGGGGAAACCGCATCTAATCCCATTCGAGAGCTCCACGTTTAAGCACGTAAATGTAGCCGACGACCAAAATAAGAACAAAAATCGTGACTTCAACAACGCCGAACCAACCTAATGAGCGAAATACTTTAGCCCATAGGTATAAAAAAACCGTTTCAATATCAAAAAGTATGAATAGTATAGCCGTTAAATAGAATTTAACGCTCATCCGATCTTGGGTTGAGACCGGGGGGACCCCGCATTCAAAGGCCTCTTTTTTACTCGCAGTTGGATTTTTGGGGCCCATAAGTGCAGAGAGTCCAGATAGTATAAGACCCAATGCAATGCCCAACGCCAGAATGATCAGGATTGGTAAGTAAGGATTCATCAAAAAAATCCTACAGAAAAGTTACTTGAGCTCTACAGTATACAGAATTCGTAAGGGATATTAAATGCAAAGTAAAGTGAAACGAACTGTGACGATTCTGGGTGCCGGTAGTTTTGGTACAAGTCTTGCTGTGCATCTTGCACGACAAAATTGCCTCGTCAACCTTTGGTCCTTTGATCCCAGCGTCGCAGATGCGATCAATTCTCAGCATCGCAATCCATGCTATCTAGATCATATCGATCTTTCGGAAAATATCCGTGCATTTTCTTATAAAGATCGTATTGCTGAATTTACTGCAACAGAAATGGTCGTTTTTGCGACACCTACGCAAGTTTTGCGTGAGGTTCTTAGAAACTTTAAAGATGCTTTGCTAGCAAGTCCTTCTCTTCTAGTCAGTGTTGTAAAAGGCATCGAAGTTGGTACTCTCTGCTTTCCTTCTCAGATCATTCAAGAGGAGCTTGGAGCAGCTCGAACATCCTCTCTTGCAGTGCTATCAGGTCCTAGCTTTGCTGTTGAGATTGCCGAAAGTCAACCAACAGGTATCGCAGCAGCCTCGCTTGATTCTGCAACAGCGAAGAAGGTGCAGGAATTTTTCCATTCCCCTCTCTTTAGAGTTTACACAAATAATGATCCCATAGGACTAGAAGTGGCAGGGGGCCTTAAAAATGTAATTTCGATAGCTGCCGGAGTATGCACCGGACTGGGCTTTCAAAATAATAGTATGGCATCCCTTATTACCCGAGGCCTTGCAGAAATCACTCGCATAGGGGTGAAACTTGGGGCCAATCCGCTTACTTTTAATGGGCTTGGTGGTGTCGGTGACCTTCTTCTTTCATGCACATCGCAGAAGAGTCGCAATTTTAGTGTGGGCTATAGACTCGGCAAAGGTGAATCTCTGCAGAATATTTTGAATTCTTTGAATGCAGTTGCGGAGGGGGTTGCAACAACACACTCCGCGTATGATCTTTGTTCGAAATTGGGGGTTCGAGCGCCGATCATTAGTTTGGTTTATCAGGTCTTGTATGAAAAGAAGCCGCTTAATGCAGCAATCTATGAGCTGACAAATGGTGATGCAAAAAGTGAGCTTGAATTTAGCTCTTTAGATTTTTCGCAACGAACGACCAGTTAACGAGGTTCCAAAAGGTCTCGACATATTTGGCTCGAGCATTGCGATAGTCTATATAGTATGCGTGCTCCCAAACATCGCAAGTCATCAGAGGGATCTGATCTTTGGTCAGTGGGCAGCCTGCGTTGCCTTCTTTTGTGATCTCTAAGCTGCCATCATGATTTTGGACGAGGAAGGCCCAACCGGATCCAAAGAGGGTTAGAGCTGCATCCGAAAATTTCTCTTTGAATTTTGCAAAGGATCCAAAGGAACTATTGATCTTCTCTGCGAGTTTGCCGCTTGGTTCTCCTCCTCCTTGTGGAGAAAGACAGTTCCAATAAAACGTGTGATTCCAAATTTGAGCGGCGTTGTTAAAAATGCCTCCAGATGACTTGCGAATGATATCTTCGAGGCTTGCATTCGCAAATTCGGTTCCTGGGACGAGTTTGTTAAGATTGTTTACATAGGTTGCATGGTGCTTACCGTAATGGAACTCCAAAGTTTCTTTAGAAATATGAGGTTCCAAGGCTTCAAGAGCGTAAGGTAGTTTGGGTAATTCAAAGGACATAAAAACTCCTAATTAATGTTCAATCTCACAGGATTGTGCGCCTAGATTTTGATGAGCCCGAAGGTTGAAGTCAATATGTGTTCTCTAACTTTTAGCGGGCGAGAGGATATTTCTATGAAAAAGATAAGTGGGATGCATGCATTGCTGACTGAACTTATTCAGCACTTGCAAAAACACGATCCGCGCTCTTTGCAACTTCTTGGGACCACGGAGAGTCTGCTTCAGGTCTTGATTTGCGGCCTTGGGCAGAACCTAGATCTAAAAAACACGATAGTTCTTATTCTTCCTCATCAGAAAGATATCTTTCTTTGGCGAGATGTTCTCAAAAGCATACAGCAAAATCTCTCTGAGCCGTGTGAAATTTGTTTGTTGCCTTACTATTTGGTTTGGGGACCCGAAAAATATGTCAATCATGTGCATACACGACAAGAAAAGCTGCGTACCTTAGATAATTTGCTCAACTCTCCTCATAAGAAAATTGTTTTAACGACTCTTCCAGGGCTTGCTCAAAAGACAATGACACGTTCGCATTTTTTGGATGCTTCATTGCAATTGCATCTAAATGACACTCTAGACCTTGATGTGTTCATGCTTAAACTAAGGGAGCTTGGCTACCAAGAGTGCGTGCGTGTCGATGACAAAGCGACGTTTTCTGTTCGGGGGGGAATCATCGATGTCTTTCCTTTACAGGAGCAGCGTCCCTTGCGCATCGAATTGTTGGGAGATGAGATTCAGTCCTTGCGATATTTCTCAGCAGAGACTCAACGCTCCGAAGAACCAGTCTCAATGCTACGTCTAGTTCCAACTATTGAAGCTGTGATTGTAGATCGCAGTAGAAAGCATGTAGCACAAGGGTTGTATGATTTTCTTCTCGCAGAAAATGTTTCTAAATTTGAGGTGCAAGCTCTCATGGCTTCATTGGATAGCTGTGAGCGTACTCCGAATTTAGAAGCCTTAACTTTAGAGTTGTTGAATGAGTCTCAATGCCCCTTAGAATATCTTCCTAAAGATTCACTTTTTGTTTTCCCTCATACTGTTGAACTTTGCTTTCAAAGCTTTCAAGACTTCTTCCAAAGTATTCAAAATCTATATGATAAAGATAGAGAGGCTAAGCATGCGGTCTCTCTGCCCACAAAAGTTTTCCTAAATGAGACTGAGTTGCGCCATCAGGTGCAAGCGTTTTTGCATTTAGAATGCGAAAATCCTGTAGAAAATGCAGAGGCGTTGCGTTTGCAATGGGTATCTAGTTCGTCTCTTAAATCTCCTCGCAAAGACTTAGAAAAACAAAAGCGTAAGGAACAGTGGCTTGCGATTTTTAGCCGAACTCTCGATGAGGGGGGCTCGATCATTCTCTTTGGTGAGAATGGCAGTCGTAGCAATCCCTTTCTGGGACAAGCTCTTGGAGAGGCTTTTGAAGAGATTCGTCAAGATGCCTTGATTTTGCAAAAGTTGTACATGGGAAAAATGCATACCGAAGGTATGGTGCTGAGTGGAGGATTGATTAATGGTGCAATCTATGATGAAGAGCAAAATGTTTGGCTTGTATCAGAACAAGAATTTTTGGGTCGCAAGCGCAGCGCTCTTGCTGCAAACCGCAAATTAAAGAATCTAATCGCTTCATTCAAAGATCTGTCGATTGAGGATCTTGTGGTTCATTTGGACCATGGTATTGGGCGTTATAAGGGTATGACGCAGATTGCTGTGCAAGGATTCAAAGGTGACTTTCTCATATTGGAATATCGAGGTGCAGATCGTGTGTACCTACCTGTCGATCGTTTGAATTTGTTACAAAAATATAAAAAGGCAGAAGGAAACAAAACTCCCACTCTCGACAAACTGGGTGGAGATGCATTCAAAATTCGCAAGGCTAAGGTTGAACGTGCTATCAAAGAAACTGCGGACGATTTGCTGCGTGTGCAGGCGGAGAGAAAGTTGCTGCGAGGTCATGCCTTTGCTAAAGCTGGTGATATTTATGAACGCTTTGTCGAGGATTTTCCTTACCAAGAAACTCCAGACCAATTGCGTTGCATGGAGGAGGTTGAAGAGGATTTTAAAGGTAGCCATCCGATGGATCGCCTTGTTGTTGGGGATGTTGGTTTTGGAAAAACCGAAGTTGCTCTTAGGGCTGCCTTGAGAGCTATTTTGGAAGGCTTTCAGGTCATGTTTTTAGTGCCAACTACAGTTCTTTGTTATCAGCATTTTTATAATTTTCGCTTTCGACTTGAAAAATTAGGCGTTCGTCTTGGTCAGGCTCATCGCCTTATCAAAAGATCTGAACAAAAAATTATTTTTGATGATTTTGAAAATGGTAAAATCGATCTCTTGCTAGGTACGCATCGTATTTTGTCGAAAGATTTGCGTCCCAAAAATCTTGGTTTGCTGATTGTTGATGAAGAGCAACGTTTTGGGGTCTTGCAAAAGGAAAAATTCAAGAAACTCAAAGCCAACCTTGATATTCTCACACTTTCCGCAACGCCGATTCCTCGCACCTTACACATGGCTCTTTTGGGCCTAAGAGATATTTCTCTAATCACAACTCCACCAGCTAATCGAATGCCGGTTCGGACCATCATTTCCGAATTTGACGAAAATTTAGTGCGTACAGCGATTGAATCGGAGATCGCTCGAGGTGGACAGGTCTTTTATGTGCATAATCGTGTTGGTGATCTAGCAGAGCGAGGAGAAGAACTCAAAAGACTGATCCCATCTGCCAAAATTCGCACGGCTCATGGGCAAATGCATGAGGAAAGTCTCGATGCTATCATCATTGATTTTATAGAGCAGAAATTTAATGTGCTTGTTTGTACAACAATCATTGAATCGGGCGTCGATATGCCTAACGTAAACACTCTGATTGTTGAAAATGCACAGGCCTTTGGGCTTGCTCAACTCTATCAGTTGCGAGGGCGTGTTGGACGTTCATCTATACAGGCTTATGCATACTTGTTGATTAAGAAGGAAGAATTCCTCTCCCCTGAAGCGAAGAAACGCTTAGAGGTTTTGGCCACACATCAGGAGCTTGGATCGGGGTTTCAGATTGCTAACTACGATCTAGAGCTGCGTGGCACTGGCAACCTCATCGGTCGGGAGCAGTCTGGACAGATTGCGAGTATAGGGTTTGAAATGTATGTTGAGATGCTTGAGGAAAAAATCAAAGAGCTGTCTTCTGTAAAGGTTGAAAGAAAATTTGATCCTGAAATCAAAATCAAGGTAACAGCGTTTATTCCATCCTCATTTGTTACGGATGAGCGGGAAAGGCTGGCTTTTTATAAGCAGCTTTTTTCTGCGACTTCTCGCGAAGAGATCTTCGAGATTAATAAAATATCTGAAGATCGCTATGGATCTTTGCCAATTGAATATGTAACGCTTGTGAAAATAGCTCTGCTTCGATTGCGTCTTCGTTTACTTGGTGCAGCAAGCATTATAGAATTGGAAAGGAATCTATATGAAGTTCGTTTTGTGGATTCTAAAAAAGAAAAACGATTTGTTCGTCTTCACAATTTGAAATCTAGTGATACCGAAGATTTCCGTTTGGCAAAAATTCTAAAACAGCTCGAAACTTTCTAGAAAGATAAGAAAAATGAAGAAACAGTGGTTTGGTCTTGCTTTTGTTTTTTGTAGTTTTCTTTTCGGTGTCTATATATGGCGAGTTAAAAATACAGGAACTGCTATATTTGGGACTTCGGATCATCCTTCTGAGCTCCCCGTCGATGAGGACATTTTAGCAGAGGTTGCAGATGGCTATGTTTATCTCGATGACCTCGAATTTGAAAATCGTTTTATTAGCAAAGATTTGCAATCGGATGAGTCGAAAGTTGATACAGAAGTGCTTTCTGAAAAAGAGAAATTTGCGATTAAATCGAAGACCTTTGATTCTATTATAGAGCGGAAAATACTCTACAGTTTTCTTCTCCAAGACAAGTCCTTCGCTGCAGATAATAAAGACTATCATGCAGCATGTGTAAAAACATGGGAATTGCTCAAGAGCAATGCTGTTGTTCAGACAGATGATGATTCGCAAAGGTTAAAAGTTAAGATTTGTGAGCAAAGTCTTATTGAACAATATGTTAAAGAGCGAGTCATGAAAGAGAGTTCAGTGAAGGATGAGGATATGCAACGGTATTATAAGGAGCATGAAGATAAGTTTAAGCGTCCGCCTCAGATAAAAATCCGTCAAATAGTACTGGCAACCGAAAAAGATGCACAGTGGGTTCGCGCGCGTTTGAATAGGTCAAATTTTTCCCAGATGGCACAGACGTATTCGATTAGTCCCGATGGAAAAAAAGGGGGTGCCCTAGGTCCATACGCAAAAGGAGATATGCCGCAGGTTTTTGATGCGGCTTTTATGCTTCATGAAAGCCAGATCAGCGAAATTTTCAAATCGACTTACGGCTTTCATCTCTTTATAGTTGACGAGAAGGTTGGGCCGAGAAAAGTGTCTTTTGAAGAAGCAAAACCCTCGATACGTGCGGATTTGGTGAAAGAAAGACAGTCTGCGGCTTTTAGGGACTGGGTTGAGTTGGCAATTCGGTCCGTGCATGTACGAATTATAAGAAGTTTTCAATAATGCGTCTTAGATTTTCGACTTTTGGATTTGTTGTTTGTTTTGGTTCTGTTGCTTTGGCTCAAAGTAAAGAGGTCCTTCTTGATGCTCTGTGTGCAGAAGTCAACAATACG
The DNA here is from genome assembly GCA_964635325.1 of uncultured Pseudobdellovibrionaceae bacterium. Lineage (GTDB taxonomy): Bacteria > Bdellovibrionota_B > Oligoflexia > Oligoflexales > Bog-1112 > BOG-1112. Next base: position 42,636 of record CAZWOL010000011.1, on the reverse strand, counting down.
TTGATTCCTTGGATTGAAGTGCAAGATAAGATTCAGAATGGCCCACTTGTTAAATACTCAGATTATGGTTCTGGGCCTCATCCGGTCGCCCATAGTCGAGCTTTGAATGATGCTATTAATGGCCGATTGATTCAATTGAAAGCTGATGAACTTGATATACAGGTCTCAGATGATCAAGTTGAAACACAAATTCAACAGATCCTGAATGAGGGTCATTTCACTCGAGATAGCCTCAAAGATTATTTGGCTAAACAAGGCAAAACATACGAGCAGTACAAAAAAGATATTCGTGACCAGATGGTATTTATGCGTTTCCGTGGACGAGTTATTTTACCACTCATAAAGATTTCGGATCGTGATACCGAGGCCTACTATCTCAAGAAACAGGGCTCTTCAGCTGAATCGGCAGAACTGTCCTTGCGTAAAATCTTGATTCCCATTGAAAGTGAGCAAGTTGCGGCTGAAAAAGAAAAGCTCGCCCTTGAGATTTATAACAAGTTGAAGTCGGGTCTTTCATTTGAGGAAGCCCATAAGCTGTATTCCAAAAGCGAAGATTCGCTGCAGGTTCTAAAATTGAACGATCTGGATCTAAAAATCCGCTCTGCCTTGCAGGATTTAAAAAATGGCGATGTATCAGCTCCTATACGCCTGGGTGCCGCATACCATCTTTTCTATGTTGAGGATCGACGCCTGGTCGGAAGCCAAGACTTTCTTCAGAAAAAAGACGCCTTAGAACGTGAGCTTCATGCTCTTGAGGTTTCCCGCCAGACAGATTTTTGGCTACAGAAGGAACGTTCGAAGTCGAATATTCAAATCAAGAGTGAATGTAAGTAGAGATTTTAGTCTCTTTCTCAGTAATTGAGAGGGCGGAAATTCCGCCCATCTTATCCAGTAGAATCTTCTTGTACTTTCCTCTGTGTTGACTATCATGCGGTAGTCTCTATGGTGGAATTGGCGAAGGGGTTAACGCACCGGATTGTGATTCCGGCACTCATGGGTTCAAATCCCATATTCCACCCCACTTTTTTCAAGTCCTTCTCTCATTTTTACTATCAATTAGCAGTTCTCCGAAGACAGTATCGTTTGAGCTCCACGCTTGAAAGCAACGTGGGGGGCCTCCAGCTATAGCTTAAGTTTTCCTGTTAGTTTGCCATCCTTAAAGACAAGATCTGCTTTGAATTCCTCGCTCCAAGCCCCTTGCAAGTCTGCAGCTGAAACAATAAGAGAGTATTCTTCATTTTCCTTCAGGTCTTCATATTTGAAAAAATCATAAAGAGGTCCATCTAATCTGAAAAGAGGACTCGCATAGATTATAGGCTCATTTTTTTGTGTTTGTTGTGGGTCGAGCTCGACTAATTTATTTCCTAGCTCCGATTGGCTTAGCTTGAATTTTCCAGCAGTTAGCAATCTTAGGAAGAAGCGTCTCTTTGCGCCTTTCGATTTGCCGTCAATTACAATTTTTAGAATGTGATTCTCATCAATGCCAGCTTTGAGAATTTTGGGTGCGATACGCTCATCCTTGAGAGAAGTTGGGACAAAAGCATTGAGTTTACTTTTAGCAATACGATAACGCTCCAACTCAGGAAAGCGAGTTTCGGATGCAAAAGTCTTTTCGTTCAATTCTGCAAGAATCTTCTTAGATTCATCCTCAAGGTCCCCCGATGGTTCGAGATAGAGAGTCGCATTACGTGCGATTTTTTCGATATCGCTGAGACGATATAGGGTTGATATCAATTGCAGGGGGTAGTCTGTCCTAAAAAAAGAATGAAATGCATCTAGCATAGTTTCTGGATCAGAGTCTGGTTGTATGTGTTTTATCGCTTTCAAAGCGTTTTGAATTTCTCGGTAGGCGTCTATATTTGCTGACTTGTAATTTGCTATGCGTAAAGGATAGCTAATATAGGATCGCAAATATTCGAATTGTGGAGCGTAGTCATCTTGCAGTGTTCGATCATAGGACTTGTAAAGAGCTTCTTGGAGATCTTCTTGATTTCTTTTGATTATATTTAATAGTTCTGGTGCATCGAGAACGACCAAAGCGTTAGCGTTGAATTTTCCTACTATCGTGTTTGTTGCGTGTAGATTCATCACACTTTCACTTGGGGTTCCAAAGAAAGCTGACCTTTTGCGTTTTTGTACAGTTTTTTGTGTCAGTAGCGGTATAGTTGGCACTTCCTTGAGGGGGAGCTGGGTAAATTTGCGAATTAATTCGATGTATTGGTTGAAAGCCTTTGCATCGGCGTAGCGATCTTTGATTTGTAGTTTGAGGATGAGCTGATAAGGTTTCATGCTGTGATGAAAGATGTATTTGTATTTTGGTTTGTCTAGAGTAAAACCGGGCACTCGTTTTTTTTCGACATTTAAGTTTATCTCATTCGAGACAATGGTTTCTTGTTGACCAGATAGTATGTTGAAAGTCATGTCATCAAATTCGCTCGTGTTTTCTAGAACAAAAAATTCCCCATTTGTATCTTGGATTTTTATTTCTGACTTTGTAATAGTGCGATGCGCATCCTCTTTATAGAGAAGGACTAAATTTTTTTGATTTTTTAATTCATGTTGTTTTGATAGCGTCAGTTGGTTGAAGTGAAAATGAACACCTTTTGGTAGATTTGGTTTTCTATCAAAGGTAAGATCGCCGCCGATAGCCTGTTGGTAAGCCTTCAAAGCAGTATCTTCACGAAGATCAAACTCATAGATTTGATCAAACTTATCAATAAGAGATTCCACTGCTCCGACATCGAGGGGAGTGAATTGGAATGGTAAGCCTTTGAACGATAATGGTCCAAGAGAGCTAGCTAGCAAATAAATGGTAGTTCCTACAAAGCCTGCAATGGAATGGCCCCCTCGCTTGGATTGACTTATTCCTACCCATGCTAAATTTTCTTTTTTCTTAAGTACGCTGATGCGGTATTCGCCCTGAACGAACAGTGTATAGGGAAGTGTTAGATCGAGATTCAATCGGGATAGAATATTTCGAACAAATGGCCCTAAAGATCCATCTGTTGCAAGGGGAAGTGCTATACCTCCTTGGTATGCATAACTTTGGATGCTCCCAGATTTCATTTTCTCAAAAGATGTGCGATCGGTCGGGAACGTAAAGGGAGTTTCCAATTGGCGTAAGGGATCATACAGATGGTTTGGATCAAAAGATGGAGGCAAAATATATTCGAGAAACGGAATGATCCCAAACCAGATATTAAACCAGTAGCGCCATTTAGGCATGGTTTTGCTTTCGACAATACGTTGTGGATTTGTGCGCAGATGGATATTTAGCAAATCGATATTTGTATTCACTCCAATGGAGAGAGGAAGCTGTCCGAATACATGGGTCAAGACTTGTGAATATCCTGGGCCAATAACGAGACGATCTGCGATAACATATTTTCCTTGTCCTGTTGAATACACCTTACGCGTCAAGTTTTCGTTAAATGCAATTTTTGGTGTTATTTTTTGGCTGAATTTATTGTCGAGTAGACGGTAGAAAACTCCCTGCATGAGTTCATCGAAAGCATTGTTAAGTACCTGTGAACTAGCGTTGAGAGACTGTGTTATAAAGGGATTGTCAAAGACTGTTTCAATGCGAGGTGCAATATCGCTTTCTTTAGCATCATCATAATCAACATTTTTTGAGGAGCTTGTACTAGTGCTTTTCTCCTCTGTTTCGTTTTTTGCTTTTGTATCATTTGCCCAAGCTTTTGTAGCCAAAAAGATACATATGAGAATAAAGTATTGCACCAAAATTCTCATAGGCGACCTCCAAATCCTAGGCCAAAGATCCATCGGTGTCTTTTGCGTCCTGTAGTATCTTGTTTGAACCCAAGGATCATGCGTACATAGGTTGTATGCTGTTCAAAATTGTATGTCGTGCCGATTGCAAATAGTCGGTATTGGAAAGCTAGATCATCGAAAAGGATTGAGTTTTGGACTTTGCGGTCTGGAAAATCTTCATAGGCTATGCGGATAATTTGCTGATATGGGGAGTTGATCCCTTGTGTGGAGCTTGCAAGCGTTCCCTTAACAGTAGAAGCGAGAGATTCACTCAATGAGGCATAAATTCTTACAAATTCAACATGAAAACGATTGTTAGCAGGACCATTACTAATCAGTCCGATGCCAAAACGTTTTTCTCCTGATTTTTTTGTTAGATAAGAAATTTCGGTTCGAGTGCCATTCAGAATAGAAAAATCATAGGTATGGCGAGCGCTGATGCGATGATTATGGATTTTTATGTGTTTGGGGTCAAAGCTTTCATCAGTACTCCACTGCAAGTCGAGCTGGCCTTGCTTTTGGGTGTCGTAGCTAATAGTGAGCCCAGGTTCGGAAAGTCCCCAGACGTAACGCGGGTTTAATATTTGAGCAAAGGGAAGACTCGGGAATTGGTTGATGCCAAAAACGGGAGTTTGTTGGCCGATGATCGCGCGAAAATAGGACAGTGCAGGATTGCCATATTGATAGGCTAATGTTTGAATCTCTTGGTTTGTTCGATAGGAAAGTTCACCATTTATTGGGCTGTCGAGTTGTTCAAAGTAGTATTCCAAAAATAGGGCATGTTGACTTCCAATATGATAGGAGCTGTGTAAATCTAATTCACTGGATAGACCGAATGTTTTGTGTGGAATGAAGATTGAGTCAACAGTCGCAGATCCTCGTACGCAAGAAAATGTAGAGTTGTCTAATTTTTCTTGCTCTGCTGAGGGGTCAAAGGGAAGTTCGCAGTTTCTACGTAAAAAATAATGTTGATTTGCGGCATTTAGATATTCCGGAAGCAGGAAAAAAGCTAAAGCTACAAGAATTCTCATCTGGTGGCATGCTCCAACATTAAAAACTCGAGAGAGTCTCTTAAAGCAACCGATTCATTGAGCGTTCAATATATGTTTTGATAACTATATGCTAGTTAGTGTCGCTGACATAGCCCCAATCTTTGAAAATTTTTTCAAAGTCTTTATTGCCCATGCTAAACTTTTGCTGCAAAGTTTGATCGCTGCGAATTTTTACAAAAAATGCAGAGGCATTGCTAGCAAGCGGAATATGATCAAGATCAACATTCTCAATGGGAAGTTCTTTGAGCCCACTCTGCAGTGCTAGGCGATAAGATGAAAATTTCGGTTTAATCTCCTGTCCGCTAACATAGATGCGTGGAACCTCGGATGGGGTCTTGTCAAAGCGAAGTACAACACGTTTGGTTTTTGTAAATTCAAAAGAGTTGCTCCTAACAGTGCTTACGTGTTTGGCGTCTGGTGTTGTTCCTATAGGCATAAGAGATTTGGTTGTGTGGATATGAATATCGCCTTCATTGGGGGCATCTACAACCAAAAGTATTTCATTCTTGATGGCAAAGTACTGTTGAAAGGCCGCTCGTACTTCATTTGCAAGTTGTTTATTACTGCTGATTAAATTCTGAAGTTCATTGGGGTCTATTTGTAGGTCAAACAATTGTTCAGGAATAAAGACAGATGTATTTTTTGTAAAATAGCCATTTACAAAAGCCATCCTTTTTTCAGAGCTGGCATAAGACTTGATGTATTTGTAGCGATTCTTATAAAAAATTGCACGTTGATCATATCCTTCTGCGCCTACAGCTTCTCTGTCTTGCAGGCTATTGGGTGAGAAAAGCGAAAGACCATCGCACCAACGCGGGGTCTTCAGTCCAAAGATCTTTAAAACAGTCGGTCCGATATCTAGTCCTGAGACAATTTCCAAACTTTTTTGGTGTGTATTTTTGTTTGGCTCTAAAATGAAAAGCGGAACATGTAAGACATCGTTGTATAGAATTGTACCGACATGGTCAAAAAGACTTCCGGTATAATCAGGCCCGGCTTCATTTTCTGTGTAAGTACGTAGTTCATGAGTGTCTCCGTGATCGGAGTTAAGAATAATGGTTGTGTTTTTATCTAAACCAAGCTTGTCAATTGCTTGATTTAGAATTTCTAAGTTTCGATCTATATAGCGAATTTCAGCTTGGTAGAGGCTGAGCAGAAAATTACGTTGTGAGCTTAAAGACGACCAGTCAAAAGTTGCAAGGATATCGTGTAATGGTGCGCGATATGGTGCGTGTGTCGTGTTGTAATGTAGATATAAAAAGAAAGGCTTATCTGCATTTTTTTGCAACCAGTCTATAGCTTTCCTTGTTATATGAGGGGCGTCATAGCCATCCATTTCAATCGCGATTTGCTCATCAAATCCGTGATTGATTCCAATTCCTAAAATTTCCGAAATGATAGAAATATTGCCGATCATTGCTGTCTTAATGCCAGCTTGTTGCAGAAAAAACGGAAACGAAGGTTTCTTCTTGGAATAGAATGCGTCCTGCTCTTTTGTAGAGAGTCCGTAGCTAAAGGCTACATGGCCTAGCTTTGATGGCTTCTGACATGTGAGCAAAGCATTCGCTGATATGGCTGTCATGTTTCCAGCGCCCATAGCATTTTCAAAAGACAAGGCCTGTTCATTCATCTTTTGTAGGTGTTTAGCGTGTGTACTTTTTAGTGCATCATAGCGCAATGTATCGACGAGAATATAAATCACATTTGGTTTGCTGGCATTAGTTGTCTCGCCCCAAATAGTGAAGTTATCGAGGAAACAGGCGTTGCCTTTTGACGTGCATCGAAATTCTAAGACATCATTTGTTGTGAGTTCTATGTCTATATTGTGTTTTGACCATTCCCCTCCCTTGATGGGGCGATCTGGATAGGCATAGCGAGTAAAGTTTTTAAATATAAAGTTATCAGATTTTTCAGGAGTCGTTGTGCCTGGAAGTAAAATGTTGTCAATTGGTCTACCATTTAGGGCTATTGAAAGTTGTCCGTCTGAAAAGAGTGATACTGCAGCCAGATCGAGTGAGACTAGTCCGTGAATTTTAGGGAAAACTTTCAGAGTACTTTGGGAAGGAATGTAAATCGCATCACGCCCTTCCAAATGATAGGGATAAGATCCGACAGATAGATAGGTTTGATAGGGGCTGTAAAATCTTGCAGATTTTTGCAGTAGAACATTAGTATGGGTTTTGGCAACGGAAGCTAATTTTTCTTTATAGGCTTCTAAAGAAATGTCCAATCGAAAATTCGATAAGTTATCGAATAGAGATTGTAATCTCATTTTTTGAGAATTCGATCGCTTAAGTTTTGTTAAGTCAGGCACACCAATGCGGCGATCGTCAGGATAAATAAGTGTAACGAATAGAACAAGAAACAAAGCGACTGCTAGAAACAGTAGTATGCTTATGAATTTAAGAATTTTTCTCATCGCAGAACCACATAATCATCAATAATGCGACTTTCTTCATCAAGAGTTGCAACATGCTGAAGTAATTTTGTTTTCATATCTTGAAAAACTGTTGGATTTTGTTTTGAAATATCCTGAGTATTAAATGGATCTACAATGCGATCATAGAGCTTATAGTTCGCTCCTGTCGAGGTCGGTGTATAAATGAGTTTGAATTGGCCGGCACTAAGACTGCGATGTTTAGCTGTGTTGATTATATTTTCGTAGCCTGAATCTAACACAATCGCACCTGTTCCTCCAGGGTCGAGAGTTAGAAGGGATGAAATACTTGGATAATCTAAGCGTTCATTTTGAAAGAATGCTCGGCCTTTTCGGCTAAACCAAATCTCTGTCTCAGAGTAAGCAACTAGCTTAGGAGGAGAAGTATCTAATCCTAATATCCAAGAACTTAGATCTATCCCTTGTGCGTTAGGAATAGAAGTTTTTAGTAAGCCAGCAAGCGTAGGAGCCAAATCGATCATGCGCGTTGTAAAAGGGATTTTAGAATGCATTGGTTTTAGGTTTTGATTGATCTTCAGAAGGAGTGGAACTTTGAGAACATTTTCGCCACGCAAGTGTTCTCCATGGCCTTGTACTAAATTAATTTCAAAGAGGTCCTCACCATGATCCGCTGTGACGATAATAGTGGTGTTGTTCCATAAGTTGTTTTCTTGAAGATAGTGCAAGAGTCTCTCAAGAGATCTATCTATAGCTTTCAGTGAACCAGCATAAAGGTGTCTGATCTGGGTGATGTCTTCTATGCTCAAATCTTGATTTTGGGCCAAATCAGGATCTTTTTTGAAAAAAAATGGGCCCTCATAAAGTGGATCAGAATTTTTTGAATATTCTGGCCAGGGGGCAGCGTAGGGAAAGTGAGCATTTGAGAAAAATATAGAAAGAAAGAAAGGTTTTTGGAAGCTGCTTATTGATTTTATACTTTTACTAACGAGATCTTCTGGGTCACTAAAGCAAGGATTCTCCTTAAGCTCTGGAAACATGCGAGATATCATTGGGCTGCTAATAAGTGGCAAAAATATAGGAAATGATTGATCGATTGTCATTCTGGTTAGAGACTGAATAGAAAAGTGAGGAGTATTCACGGTATCAAAGCCTGCATTAAAACGCGGAAAAATATCTCCAGCAAAATCCGATATGACAGTAGTTTGGTAACCCTGTTTGCTGAGTGCGCTAATGAGACCTGGGTAGAAGCTTCGCTGTTGTGGGAGTCCTGGAAACATGTGACGTATACCCGATTTTGCAGCATAAGTTCCGCTCAAGATCTCCATCCACGATGGAAAAGTTCTTGGAATTCCAATGATATGATCCTGAAAACTAATAGTCTGCAAATCCTGAGTCAAATTGAAGAGATTAGGAGTTTTTTCTTGATTGAGATGATCAAAGCGTAGTGAATCTATGCCAATTAAAATTACATTTTGTTGTGCACTTGCAGTTGGGCTTATGTTTGAGCGAATGCTCACCTTCTCAAGAGCAATCAGTAAAGATAAAGCGAGTAGAGTATAAAGGAACCATCGCTTAGAATGTGCAACAGCCAGTGTCCAATATATAAATAGAACCGCTACTAGTAGAAGTCCCAAACCATAAAAATAATTCGGACTTAAATAGCGGGATGCGTTGAAAATATGCTTATGCATGCCTTTTGATAGAAAGTCTTGATAAAGTGATGGATATTGTAAGAGAGATCCTATTCCCCAAAATGTATATGCAAGGATAGATGCAAAAAGAAAGGCTGTTCGTCGTCCATTAGAGGATATTTGAATAGTCGCAAATGCGATACAAAAACAAGGTATAAAGCATATAGCTAGAACTTTAGATAACTCACCAATTGCTGTGAAGGGATAAAAAGCCAAGACTTCAAAAGCAAAAGAGCTACTACTAACACCCATAAAATTGGTTCTAGCAATGCTAAGCCCTTGGACGACACATAACATTAGGACGACACAGAGGGCCCAAAGGAACGCAGAGACTGCAGCTTTGTTTTTTTTCATTATTGTCTATTTCGGTGCGGAAAGTTTGAGGTAGCGAAGTGCTATCCATTTATTTTCATCAAATCGAGCCCATTGATTTTGAATTTCAACTACTTTAACAAGCGTGCCTCTCTTTAAAGAGGCTATCTTTTTGGAACTCAGACTAGGGCCTGAGCGGACACTGAGGGCTTTTACAGATACTGAGAAGGGTTGGTTTAAGTTGGACCGCAGCTTCAAAAGGTTCGCGCTAGCCAATTTAGCGGCATTTTCGATGCGTTCTTCAGCTTCTGCCTTAGCTCCCTTCTGGGTCTTTTGGGTTGCTAGATCGGCTTCTATTTGGCTAGCAGAAATGTTTAGATTTGCTGCGTTATCAGTGGTTTGAGATGAATGAGTGCATCCCCCAACTCCTAAAGTAAACAAGCTAACAATAACGCCGGAAAGACTTACGTAAGAAAGACGTTCCATCAAAAACCTCTTTTTTTTAGAGATGCATGCGGCTAAAGGAAAAATATAGTTGACGAGATGGGCTAGTTCAATTTAAATCTCAGCACTCATCTAAGTAGGGTATGCCTACTCGCTCGAAAGACCGAGTACGCCAATGCCGTTAAAACGTAAAGTCTCAGCGCCATTGGCCAACCTACTTTAGTATTCAGCATTGAATTTACAACAACGCACTGGCTAATTTTTGAAATAGCAGGCAGAGTTCGACGTTCAAACTTGACGTTATAGGTAGAGCAACGATGGAAAATCAAAAGATCAGGATTAAATTAAGAGGTTATGATCACCGACTGATCGATCAGTCCACCTCTGAAATCGCCGAGCGAGCTAAACGGACGGGCGCACGCATTGCCGGTCCTATCCCACTCCCGACGGAGATCAACCGTTATACGGTTCTACGTAGTCCCCATGTTGACAAAAAGTCACGAGAACAATTTGAAATACGAACACATAAAAGGCTAATCGACATCCTCGATGCCAAACAACAGACTATTGATGCTCTGATGAAGCTAGATTTGGCTTCAGGCGTTGATGTTGAAATCAAATTGTATTGATGGCGTGTAAGTATTTCGTATCAAGTAATTTTTATAATGGGTTCGCTGATGGCAAAAATTAGAGAGAAAGGACTTGTAGCTAAGAAGGTAGGCATGACACGTATGGTCGGTGCCAACGGGGAAATTATCCCAGTTACCCTAGTACAAATCCCGGATCAAAAGATCACCAAGGTTCTGACCGTTGAGAGCGATGGGTATCAAGGCTATCAAGTTGGTTACTTTATTAAGGCTGAAAAAAATCTTAACAAAGCAGATATTGGGCGTTTGCGCACAGCGCAAATCAGTGAGAATTTTGCAAGATTCTCCGAATTTCGAAGTCCTGTTGATGCCAAGTACGAGTTGGGTCAAAGCTTAACTGCAGAAATCTTGAAAGATGTCGGCGACATTGATGTCACGGGTATTACCAAAGGACGTGGTTTTCAAGGATCTGTAAAACGTTGGAATAGCGCTATTGGACCTATGGCTCACGGATCTATGTACCATCGACGTACAGGGTCTTTGGGATCAAATACGACACCAGGTCGCGTTATGAAGAACAAACATATGCCAGGTCATATGGGTGTAGTACAGCGCACGATTCGAAATCTTGAAATCGTGGATCTCGATGTTGAAAACAATATTGTAGCAATCAAAGGCTCTATTCCGGGGCATCGCGACAGTTACCTGGAGATCAGGGTTGTCGAGCCTCGAAACAAAAAGAAGTCGGCATCTTAAGGAAATGACATGAATTGGGACGTGTTAAATAATAAAGGTGAGAAGGTTAGTGCCGTTACGTTGTCTGAAGACGTTTTTAATGTCGAGATGAACGTGGGCATTCTTCATTCTGTTGTTAAGGCCTACAGCGCCAACCGACGTCAGGGAACACATGCAACAAAGACACGTTCGATGGTTGCAGGTGGCGGCAAGAAGCCTTTTAAACAAAAAGGAACAGGCAACGCACGTCAAGGTTCATCAAGATCACCCTTGATGCCAGGCGGAGCGACAGTTCACGGACCACAACCTCGTTGTTATCGTGAATTCACAAACAAAAAAGTAAAAAATCTTGCGTTGAAAATTGCTTTGAGCGACAAGGTACGCCATAAAAAATTGGTTGTAGTCGATGATTTTGGCATCGCTCAATACAAAACTAAAGCAGTTTTGGATATTCTAGGCGCATTCAAAAGCGATAAAGCACTTCTTGCAGATAGTCGTACAGATGACTTTCTTTATCGCTCAGCTCGTAACATTAAGGGTATCGGGTCATTAGCAGCACAAGATATGAATGCTGAAAATGTTCTACGTTACGAAACCTTGATCATAAGTGAAAGAGCTCTTAAAGCGTTAGAGCAAAGACTGATGAGGAAAGCGGTATGAACCCGTTTAGTGTTTTAGTAAAGTCGATTTTGTCGGAAAAAAGCCTCAAGTATCGTGAATCAGAACAGAAGTACACTTTCTTAGTTCACAAGCTTGCAACCAAAACTGATATTAAACATGCTGTTGAAAAGCTGTTTGATGTTCAAGTTCAAGCGGTCAATACTTGCATTACACGTGGAAAAGTAAAAAGACGTGGTGCTAATGTAAGTCTTGAAGCTTCCAAGAAAAAGGCGGTTGTTACACTTAGGCATGGTCAAAAAATAAAGATGTTCGAAGACCAATAGAAGAAGAAGAGAACTGCGATGGGAATTAAAGTTTACAAAGCGACTTCGGCAGGGCGACGCGGCATGAGTGTCGTTGATTACTCTGGCCTTGATAAAGTGGAACCGCTTAAATCACTTGTCCGTCCTCTGTCTAAGAACAGCGGTCGTAATCATCATGGTCGCATTACGGTTCGACACCAAGGTGGCGGCGCAAAACGTGCCTACCGTATTATCGATTTCAAAAGAGATAAACTAGGTATTCCTGGTAAGGTTGAGTATCTAGAATATGATCCGAATCGTACGGCATTTATTGCGCGTATTCTTTATAAAGATGGCGAGCGTCGTTACATTATTTGCCCAGACGGGTTGAAAAAAGGCGATGCAGTTATCTCTGCTAGTGATGCTGATATTAAGCTTGGTAACACATTACCTTTGAAAAATATTCCAGTCGGTACCATGGTACATAACGTAGAAATGTACCCTGGCAAAGGTGGACAAATGTCTCGTGCAGCTGGCAGTTTCTGTCAGATTGCAGGTCGAACCACTGGTTATATTCAGTTGAAGATGCCTTCTGGTGAACTTCGCAAGGTGCCAGAGATCTGCTTAGCAAGTATTGGGGTTGTTAGTAACCTTGACAACAACAACATTAGTGTTGGAAAAGCTGGAAAATCCCGACATCTTGGCAAACGACCAACAGTTCGTGGTGTTGCGATGAACCCAGTTGATCACCCACATGGTGGTGGTGAGGGCAAAACCTCCGGTGGACGTCACCCAGTGACGCCTTGGGCTGTGTCTACAAAAGGGCATAAAACAAGAAACAATAAACGAACTGATAAGTACATTATCAGTCGTCGTAAGAAGTAGGGGGAGCACGTGGCTCGTTCGGTAAAAAAAGGTCCCTTTGTCGATGATTATTTGGCAAAAAAAGCGGAACGTGCGAAAAAGGATAAAAAGCCTATTAAGACGTGGAGTCGACGATCTACAATAGTTCCAGACTTCGTGGGCTTGACCTTTGCGGTTCATAATGGCAAAAAGTTCGTTCCAGTATATGTTACTGAGAATATGGTCGGTCACAAACTTGGTGAATTTTCACCGACCCGTACATTTAAGGGTCATGCTAAGAGTGGAGCTAAGTCTCCAGCTGCTAAGTAGGGATGGAGTATAAGAAATGACAGATAGCTTTCATGCATACTTAAAAGCAGTTCGGGTGACACCCCGGAAGGCACGTCTCGTGGTCGACTTAATTCGAGGCAAACATGTTCAAGATGCCCTTGATATTTTGAAGTTCACGAACAAGAAAACAGCTCCCATTTTAGCAAAGATGGTGCATTCTGCGATTGCCAATGCAACGTCTAGAGCGACGGTCGATGTTGATAATCTCGTTGTCTCGGCTGTCTTTGTAAATGAAGGACCGATGTTCAAGAGATTTATGCCACGAGCACAGGGGCGAGCATTTCCCATTCGTAAGCGTAGTTCTCATATCAAAATCGAACTGTCAGAATTACGGTAAAGGAAGAAAAAGTGGGACAAAAGGTCAATCCAATCGCAATTCGTTTAGGCATCAATAAGACATGGGTGTCTCGCTGGTACGCGAAACATAACTATGCAAAATTTTTGAGCGAAGATATCGCAATTCGCAGTTATGTTGAGAAAAAATTTGCAGCAGCTGGTATTTCTAAAATTAATATTGAGCGCGCTGCGAAGAATATCAAGGTCAACATCTATAGTAGCCGTCCTGGTATTATTATTGGGAAAAAAGGCGCGGGAGCAGAGTCTCTTAAAGATGAATTGATCCGTGGTTGTAAGGGTATTTCAAGCGAATTGATTTTGAATGTTTACGAAGTCAAAAAGCCTGAGACCGATGCACAACTTGTTGCTGACAATGTTAAGCAACAAATTGAACGACGGGTTTCCTTCCGACGAGCGATGAAGAAGGTAATGGCTAGCGCTCTTAAAGCTGGAGCTAAGGGTATTAAAGTACAGTGTTCAGGCCGCTTAGGTGGTGCTGATATGTCTCGTACTGAGCGGTATCATGAAGGCCGAGTTCCACTTCATACGTTGCGTGCTGATATCGATTACGCAACTGCGGAGGCTTTGACAACCTACGGTCTTATTGGTGTGAAAGTTTGGATCTTCAACGGTGAAATCCTTGAGACCGCAACCAAATCAAATCAGCAAGTAGTCTGAGCAGGAGTTAGTGGATGTTAGCGCCGAAGAAAACAAAATTTCGTAAGCAGCAAAAAGGCCGAATCAGGGGAAGTGCAGGCGGTGGAACCACTCTGAGTTTTGGAGAATACGGACTGATGGCCGTCGAACCAGGAAAAATCTCCTCTCGTCAAATCGAAGCTGCTAGGATTGCGTTGACACGTAAAACTAAGCGTGGTGGACAGGTCTGGATTAAGGTATTTCCTGATACTCCTATCACGAAGAAACCAGCAGAAGTTCGAATGGGTTCAGGAAAAGGTGCAGTTGATCATTATGCCGCAAAAATCCGACCAGGTCGTATTTTGTACGAAATGGCAGGAGTTGACAAAGCGGTAGCGGTCAATGCTTTGCAGCTTGCAGCGGCAAAATTGCCAATCAGGACGAAGCTTCTTATAAAAGATGAAGATCCTTGGATTTGAGGGTAATAATGGAATTCGATAAATTAAAAAAAGATGAACTGAAATCGCTGACAGCGACTCAAGCCGAGGAAACAGAGCTAGGGATCAGACAAGAGTTAGCGAAGTTAAGGATGGATATTTTCTCGGAAAAAGGTAAACATACCGGCAAAGTTAGGAATCTGAAGAAAAATCTTGCAAGAGTCTTAACTTTCAAGAGCGAGAAAGCTAGCAAAAGGTAATCCGTAAAGGTCGGGTGAGAGATGGAAGACATTAAAAGAAAAATGAAACGTGTCGTTGTCGTCAGCGATCGAATGAATAAATCTCGAGTCGGGGAAATTGTGCGTACGATTAAACACCCGATCTTCGAAAAATATATCAAACGAACAAGTCGTATAATGTTTCACGACGAACAAAATGAAACGAAGACTGGTGATGAAGTGCTCATTGCAGAATGCGCGCCGCTCAGTGCTCGAAAAAATTTCAAATTGGTTTCAGTCGTAAAGTCTGTGGAATTATAAGTTAGAATTTAGGCAGTCGAGGCAAGCCCATGATACAAATGGAAACGCGTTTAAGAACAGGGGACAACTCTGGAGCCAAGGAAGTCAAGTGCATTAAGGTGCTTGGTGGATCGAAGCGAAAGTATGCCGGTGTTGGAGACATCATCGTTGTCTCGATAAAGGATGCAGTGCCGAATAGTCGCGTTAAAAAAGGTGCGGTTCATAAAGCAGTTGTTGTTCGCACAAAAACTCCAGTCTTGCGCACGGATGGCACAAGTATTCGTTTTGATGAAAACGCTTGCGTGTTGATCAAAGACGACAAGGAACCGATCGGCACCAGGATTTTCGGGCCTATTTGTAGGGAAATTCGGACTAAAGGATTTGTGAGAATTGCCTCACTGGCTCCGGAAGTATTTTAAAGAAGCGTATTGGAGAAATTATCGTGGCTAGTTACGTACCTAGATTGCTTGAAGATTACAAGAAAGCTGTTCCTGAGATAATTAAGGAACTTGAGCTGAAAAATGTTATGGAAGTTCCTCGTTTAGAAAAGATCGTGATCAATATCGGTCAAGGCGAAGCTGTCCAAAATATTAAAGTGCTGGAAAGTGCCTATACGGACCTTCAAGCATTGACCGGTCAAAAACCTGTTATGACGAAAGCTCGCAAAAGTATTGCTGGTTTTAAAGTTCGTAAAGGTATGCCAATCGGTTGTATGGTAACGCTTCGTGGCCACAGAATGTACGAATTTTTAGACCGTCTTATCAATATTGCTGTTCCTCGAATTCGTGACTTTCGTGGATATTCGGTGAAAAGTTTTGATGGCCGAGGAAATTTTTCTGTAGGTATCAAAGAACAGATCGTATTCCCAGAAATTGACTACGATAAAGTAGATAAAGTAAGGGGTTTAAGTATTTCGATCGGAACTTCCGCGCGAAATGATACAGAAGCAAAAGTATTATTGGAAAAATTTAACTTTCCGTTCCGTAAGTCATAGGAGAGACAGTGGCAAGGACAGCTTTAATAGAGAAATGTAAGAGAAAACCCAAATTTTCTACAAGAGCGTATACACGGTGTAATAAATGCGGACGGCCGAAAGCAGTTTATAGAAAATTTGGTTTGTGTAGGATCTGTTTTCGCTTGCTTGCCTTAAAAGGATTTTTGCCCGGTGTTACGAAGGCATCTTGGTAAAAAATAGGTTTGAGACCGGAGAAATGAAATGAACGTAGTCGATCCAATAGCTGACCTTCTAACTCGAATTAGAAATGGTCAAAAAGCACGCAAAGAAGTCGTTGGGGTTCCAGCGTCTAAAATTAAAATTGCTATCGTCCACTTGTTGAAAGAAGAAGGCTTTGTTCGTGCCTACAAATGCGTCCGTGATGGAAAGCAAGGCATGATTAAAGTCGCTCTTAAATATCGGGGCGAAAGAATTGAAGATGGTGTTGTTCGCAATATTGAGCGAGCAAGTCGTCCTGGTAAAAGAGTGTATGTTCGCGCTGAAAAAATTCCTTTTATTAAGAGTGGATTTGGCATTGCGATTTTGTCGACATCACAAGGTGTTATGACCTGTAGAGAAGCTCGCAAAAAAGGCATTGGCGGCGAACTTCTGTGTTCTGTTTATTAAGGTGAATACTATGCATATGTCGCGAATTGGAAAAAAAGCGATTGACTTACCCAAAGGGGTTTCCATCGATTTGACCGGCAACACATTGAAAGTAAAAGGCCCAAAAGGCGATCTTTCAATGAACGTGCATCCTTTGATGAAAATTGTCAAAGAAGAATCCACGTTGAAAATTGTTCCGACGGAAGAAACAAGTGCCGTGCGTAAATTTCACGGGCTGACTCGTTCTCTAGTGAATAATATGATCATTGGAGTCACACAGAATTTCCAAAAGAAGCTAGTTCTGAGTGGTGTTGGTTATAGAGCCGCTGTGAGCGATCAAAAACTCAACCTTACGATCGGTTACAGTCACCCGGTTGTCTACCTTATTCCTAAGGGAATAACCATGACAGTCGAAAAGCAGACGGAAATTACGGTACAAGGTGCTAACAAAGAACAAGTTGGCCAGGTCGCTGCAGATATACGTGCGTTCAGAAGACCAGAGCCGTACCATGGAAAAGGTATTCGATACGCGGACGAAGTTATTGTTACCAAGGTTGGAAAGTCCGGCGGTAAAAAGTAAGAAACAGTACCTAAACTGAGGGTGTTCATTGTGAGTACAGACGTAAAAAGACGACAGCGTTTGAAAACGCGAAGAAAATTGCGAATTCGAAAGAAAATCTCCGGAACAAGTGAGCGTCCGAGACTTACTGTTTTTCGATCGAGCCAGCATATCTACGCGCAAGTTATCGACGATGTGAAGGGTCATACCTTGGCTAGTGTCAGTTCTTTCGAAAATGAAGGTCGACACGGGCGAGCCAACAAAGATCTTTGTTTAGAACTAGGCAAGCTAATTGCGAAGCGATGTTCTGAAAAAGAAATCAAGGCTATTGTTTTCGATAAAAATGGTAATAGGTACCACGGTAGAGTTAAAGCCTTCGCTGATGGTGCGCGAGAAGGCGGTTTAGATTTTTAAGAATTGGAGTAAGCCTTGTTAGCTAATGAATTTGATAAAGACCAAGAAGGCTTTCAGGATCGCGTCGTTAAGATTAGTCGCGTTGCGAAAGTTGTAAAAGGCGGTAGACGCTTTAGTTTTAGCGCACTTGTTGTTGTTGGTGACCGAAAAGGAAAAGTAGGTTTCGGCATTGGCAATGCGGGTGAAGTTCCTGATGCAATTAAGAAAGCATCGGATCAAGCTAAGAAAAATCTTATTGATGTTAATCACGTCAATGGAACCATCCCATTTGAAGTGTTGGGTCGCTTCGGTTCTTCTATGGTTAAGATGTACCCAGCTAAAAGTGGTAAAGGTTTGATTGCCGGGGGGGCCGTTAGAACTATACTTGAGCTTGGCGGTGTTAAAGACATCGTTTGCAAAGCTCATGGATCCAAAAACGGTTACAACGTAGTTCGATCAACTATGGATGGACTGAATCAACTTTTCTCTGTCGAAGAATATGCTAAAGATCGCGGCAAGGCACCTGAAGAAATCTTTCAGAAGCGCGCTCATGCAGAGTCAGCAGATTCAAAGACGAACGACTAGTGAATACGAGCCAGGGGCAGTATAAATGAGTAGAATTCTTGTAACGCAAAAAAAGAGTGTAATCGCTGAGAGTCAGCATACACGAAGTGTAATGCAGGCTTTAGGCTTGAGAGGTGTTCGCTCAAGCAAGGTTCATAAAGACAATAACTGCATTAGAGGTATGATCAATAAAGTCATTCACCTCGTCAATTATGAACTCGTGAAAGAAGAAGGTAAGGGCAAGTCGCGATGAAAAATCTATCAAATTTATCACCAGCACCAGGTTCACATCGTACTCGCAAAAGGCTCGGTCGTGGTATTGGTAGCGGTTTGGGTAAAACTGCTGGTAAAGGTCATAAGGGTCAGTTGGCACGAAAAAGCTCTGATGTTGGTGCTGGTTTCGAAGGGGGGCAAACACCTCTCTATCGAAGAATTCCAAAGTTTGGTTTTACTAACAAGCGAACGAAAGTCGTCTTTAATATCATTCATGTTGAGCAGCTAAACAGCTTCCATGATGGTGAAAGAGTGACACGAGAGACGCTTGCTCAAAAAGGCCTTCTTAAATTTAAAGGATGTCCTGTAAAAATTTTGGCAGGGGGAGAGCTTAAGAAGAAACTTGTTGTTGAAGTAGAAAAAGTTTCTTCAGGGGCTAAAGGGATTATCGAAAAAGTGGGCGGTCAAATTCAGGGGAAAGAATAGTGGCAAAGCCAATTCAGCGATTACCAGAAGGAAGATTAAATCTTCTTCAGAAGAAAATCCTTTTTACCTTAGTCTTTTTGGCTATTTATCGTATTGGGGTTCATATTCCTATCGCTGGCGTGGCAACTGACCGGCTAGCACTTTTCTTTAAATCTCAGGGCGCTAACCTCTTTGGCATGTTCAACATGTTTTCGGGCGGTGCGCTGGAACATTTTAGTATTTTTGCACTCGGTGTGATGCCTTACATTTCGGCATCGATTATCGCGCAGCTGCTCACAGTTGTTGTTCCCCATTTAGAGATGTTGTCTAAGGAAGGGGAAGCTGGGCGTCGCAAAATTACTCAATATACTCGTTATGGAACTGTGGTTTTGGCCTTGTTCCAAGGCTATATGATTGCCAATACCCTAGAGAAGACGCAATTTGCAGGGGGAGACCTTGTGCTTGCAGGGGGCTTGGCATGGAAGTTTATGACAATGATCTCTTTGACTGCAGGTACAGCCTTTGTTATGTGGCTTGGCGAGCAGATCACAGAGAGAGGTGTTGGTAATGGAATGTCCCTTATCATTTTTGCTGGAATAGTTGCTCATTTGCCGAGAGTTGTTGGAAACACTTACTCTCAATATAGCGCTCAGCAACTTGATCTGTTTAGAATACTTGCCATAATTGCAATTTGTATTGCTGTTGTTGCTGCTGTTGTTTTTATGGAGCAGGGTGCAAGGCAGATTCCAATTCAGTATGCTAAGCGGCAAGTTGGTCGAAAAGTATATGGTGGGCAGTCTTCCTATTTACCAATTCGCATCAATTCTGCGGGTGTAATCCCCCCAATTTTTGCAAGCTCATTGCTGCAATTTCCTGTGACTGCCGCAATGATGGCTAGAACTAGCCGTTTTGGGGAGTTCGTTGGTACGATATTTATTCCAGGTGAGTGGCTCTATAATACAGTTTACGTCGCTCTTATTGTCTTTTTCTCTTATTTTTACACATCAATTGTTTTTAAAGCAGATGATGTTGCTGAAAATTTGAAAAAACATGGTGGTTTTATCCCAGGAATACGACCTGGAGCTCGGACAGCCGAGTATTTTCAAAAGATCCTTGATCGTTTGACGCTTGTCGGAGCGCTTTATCTTTCAGCTATATGTGTATTACCTACGATTCTTACAGGTAAATTTGGTGTTATGTTTTCTTTTGGTGGAACAAGTCTTTTGATTGTCGTGGGAGTTGCTTTAGAAACTTTCCGACAAATTGATTCGCTTCGCCGGTCTCACCTTTATGAGTCCTTTCTGAAACAAACATCAATTCGCCCTCGAGGAAGAGGCGGAGTATGATCGTTATTCTGATGGGAGCTCCTGGGGCAGGAAAAGGGACGCAGGCCGAATTTCTTATGAGAGAAAAAGGCTTTCGTAAGATCTCAACTGGGGATATTTTACGGCGACAGGTTGAATTAAAAAGTGAGCTAGGCAAACGCATCGAATCGATTATGAACGCGGGAGGCCTGGTTTCTGATGAAATTCTACTGGCTGTACTAAAAGTCGAGTTGGAAAAAAGTCAGGAAAAGAATATTGTCCTGGATGGTTTTCCGCGGACAATACCCCAGGCGGAATGGTTAGCTGAGAATGCTAACATCGCCAGTGTTATTCATGTTGATGTGGCTCGTGACGAGTTGATTAGACGTATTGAAGGCCGACAGGTATGTAGTCAGTGCGAGGCTGTTTATCATAAGACAGAGAAAGCACCAAAGACTGTTGGAAAATGCGATCTTTGCCATTCAGAACTGCGAGTGCGTCGAGATGATCAGCGTGACCGTGTTGAAGCGCGATTAGATGTATATGCAAAAGAAACTGAGCCTGTTCTTAGTTTCTATAAGAAGACAGGAAAGTATTTCCGAGTCGACGGTGCAAAGAGCCAAATCGATGTCAATGACGCGATTAAAGCTCATCTAAGCCAGTTTGATCGTTGACTATAGCGGGAAAGGGTATATGGCCAAAGAGGATATCATTGAATGTGAAGGAACTGTCCGAGAGCCCCTTCCAAATGCCATGTTTAAAGTGGAGTTGGATAATGGACATGAGGTTCTAGCTCACATAAGTGGAAAAATGAGGATGCATTTTATACGTATATTGCCGGGTGATCGTGTGAAAGTTGAGCTTTCCCCTTACGATTTGAAAAGGGGTCGCATAACATATCGGGCAAAAAAGTAGAGAGGCGAGGAAATAATGAAGGTTCGTGCAAGCGTTAAGAAAATATGTGAGAAGTGCAAAGTGGTAAAGCGCCAAGGTGTAGTGCGCGTTATTTGCAAAACTGCGAAGCATAAACAAAGACAAGGGTAAGAACCCAGGGCGTCAAAGGAAAGAGGATAAGTATGGCTCGAATAGCTGGTGTTGATTTACCGCAACACAAGAGAATAGAAATTGCACTGACCAGTATCTATGGTATTGGCAGAAAATCTGCGAAAGATATCGTTGCGAAGGCAAATGTTGACCCTACTTTGAGAGCAAGCGAGCTAGATGCGAAAGCCATCAATAATTTGCGTAAAATTATTGATAGTGAATTCACAGTTGAAGGTGACTTGAGAAGAGAGACGGCCTTTAGCATTAAGCGTCTTATCGACCTAGGTAATTATAGAGGTTTGCGACATAGACGAGGATTGCCAGCTCGAGGTCAGCGTACGAAAACGAACGCTAGAACGAGAAAAGGCCCGAGAAAGACTGTTGCTAATAAGAAGAAAGCTCCTACTTCTAAGTAAGCTTTGATCACGAGGAAAAGATAGAATGAACCGAGTTGTCAAAAAGAAGAAAAAAAGAAACGTTCCCGTCGGTGTAGCTCACATACAATCGACGTTTAATAATACGGTAGTTACCATTACCGATATAAACGGAGAAGTTGTCTGCTGGTCATCTGCTGGAGCCAAGGGATTCAAAGGGTCTCGTAAGAGCACTCCATTTGCTGCTCAAATGGCAGCAGAAGATTGTTCAAAAAAAGCGATGGAAGCAGGTATGCGCACCGTAGCCGTAATGGTTAACGGTCCTGGTGCAGGGCGCGAGAGTGCTGTTCGAGCTCTTGGGGCGTCTGGACTTAAGATTGCACTCATTAAAGATGTAACTCCGATCCCGCATAATGGATGTCGACCAGCTAAACGTCGAAGAGTTTAGAGCGAATCAGAGTAGTGAGTGTATAATCTTTAAAGATCCCTCAAATAACTTGGATGATTCCGAAAATACGGAGAACGCGTAGATGCATCGCAACTGGAAAGATTTAATAAAACCGAAAATCCTCGAACCGGAAAGTGTTAGTGAACGCTACGGAAAGTTTGTGGCAAAGCCGCTCGAGCGGGGATACGGAATGACTTTGGGAAACTCTTTGAGGAGAGTTTTGCTATCTAGCATTAACGGTGCTGCGATTGTCGCAATTCGATTTGAGGGAGTTGATCACGAATTTTCAACATTGCCAGGTATCAAAGAAGATGTGACAGACATTATTCTTAATATCAAGCAGCTCAACCTTCGTTATTTAGGTGAACGAGATACCGTTATCCGTTTGTCTGCCAAGGGATCAAAGGTTTTAACTGCGAGGGATATCGAGACAAGCGGTGATGTCGAGATCTTGAATCCAGATCAAGTCATTTGTACGTTGAATGAAGAAGGAAATCTCCATGCTGAGATGATCGTTAGGCATGGAAGAGGATATGTTCCAGCTGAGAAAAATAAGCGTAAAGAAATTCCGGTTGGATTTATAGCCATCGATTCTATTTTTGCTCCTGTTCGACGTGTTGCTTACAACGTGCAAAATGCACGCGTAGGTCAAGATACAGACTATGATAAGTTGACGTTTGAAATTTGGACTAACGGAGCTGTTCGTCCAGACGATGCGGTTGCATATGCAGCTAAAATTCTCAAAGATCAGCTCACAATTTTTATCAATTTTGATGAAACTGAAGAAGTTGAAGAGGAAAAACCTCGAGAAGAATCACATCCAAAATTGAATGAGCACTTATTCAAGACTGTTGATGAACTAGAGTTGAGTGTTCGTGCAGCTAATTGTCTCGAAAATGCCAATATTAAGTTTATTGGTGAGCTTGTGACAAAAAGTGAAAGCGAAATGTTGAAGACAAAAAACTTTGGTCGAAAGTCTTTAAATGAGATCAAAGATATCTTGATGGAGATGGGGCTATCTCTCGGGATGAAAATTGAGGGCTTCGATCCGAATGTTCTGCGTCAAAAAGATCAGGACAAAGACCAAGAAAACGATAAGTCGTAAGAGGAACCAATGCGCCATTTAAACAGTAATAAAAAATTAGGCCGAACTACCGATCATAGATTAGCAATGCTTAGAAACATGGCGACATCGTTTTTGATTGAGGGTCGTATCGAGACTTCCTTAGCTAAAGCTAAAGCATTAAAACCGATGGTTGAGAGACTGATTACCTTAGGTAAATCAGGGTCTCTTCATGCGCGCCGCAAAGCTTTAACTGTTCTTTATAAAAAAGAGGCTGTTGAAGCGACATTTGGTACGCTTGCGAATCGTTTTCGTGTGCGACCTGGGGGTTATACCCGAATCGTAAAATTGGGCGTTCGCGTTGGTGACGCAACAAAAATGTGTAGTCTTGAATTGGTTGATTTTAATGAAAATGAAGGCAAACGTAAACTCGAGCAAAAACAAGCAGCTCGAGCAAAGAAGCAAGCTGAAGCAGCGGAAGCTAATTCTTAGAGACTGAGCTTCGAAATCAGATTGCCATGTAAATGCATTTCACTGAAGGGGATTTTTCTCCGACGCTAAGTTTGGGTTGCAAGAGCAAGCGTGCCGAAATCGCATTCACAGGACATTCTTTCATTGTATACTGAAAGCCGGGGTTTCCTCGGCTTTTTTGTTATCCTTATATGGGGTTAGACAATGAAACATGCCTTGATTTTGATTGGTGTAATACTGCTTTCTGCCGGATGTAAGCCTTTTTCAGATAGTGTCATTGATTCGATGGATGCGAAGTCTTTTAGTCTCTTTGGTGGGGCTTTGTTTTCAAGCTTTGAAGAAGTATCCATTAAGCAGCTCTTGCTAGATACCCCTAACCTAATTGATCGAAAAGTGATTGTTGAAGGGGAAGTGCTTGATATAGGTGAATATTCCACCTATATGGTCATTAACGATGATTCATCTAAACTGTTAGTGGTTCTTTCAGAAATAGATGTTGATCCAGCGATAGCGACGAAGAGTAAGCGCGTTAAAGTTCTCGGCTGTGTCGAAAGCGGTAAGAAAGGGGCGCCCTACGTCAAGGCTAAATCTGTACGTGTTATTTAGCAATGATTGTGGATGTTGCAAGGTGAGTGGAAACCTTGTGCTTCCTTAAAAAAAACTATAAGATTCGGCATCTGGGTTGCTTGTTAGATGAGTATTTGTATATTCGTGCTAGTTCAGCCATACAAGATGAGAATGGAAGTAGTACGCCAAGTCGGCTTTTCTAGGCACATCTCCAATGATATCCCCAAAAGGATTGTGTCTTAATCGACAACGATGTATTTAATTTCTTTCTATAAACGAAGAAAGATAACAGCGGCCCCCTGATTTGCTCACAGAAATTCTATTGATGGGGATATATTCAGAGAGTGTCTGGAAAGTTTTTTTGGCTAGAGATAGTGGCTTTGAGGCGAAATTTAGGGCAGCTAAATCAGCATCTAAGTGCATGCCGGCTAGGATGATTTTCCAGACTCTCTCTCTAAGGGATAAGGAATGGTTCTGACCCTTATAGACAAACTAATTGAAAAAATTTCATTTAAGAGGAAGAGCTCATGCCGTTATTAGGCGGAAGCGAAGAATCGACAAAACTCTCTGGGGTTATCTCAACTGTAAGTCGGGATAAAAACCTGGAAAAAGGGATTCTCATTGATGCGCTTGAACAAGCTGTTATCCATGCGGCACGCAAGGATTTTGGTATCAACGCTGATCTAGAGGCGCATTACAATGAGGAACTCGATGAGATTGAGCTTTTTCAATTTCGGACGGTCATTAGCAATGAAGACGCAGAAGAGTGGGAAGACGACGAAACAAAGATAGTTCTTGTCGAAGCTAAAAAGTTAGATCCAGAAACCGAAATAGGTGATTCTCTCGGTATTAAAATCGATACGACCCGTTTTGGGCGTATCGCTGCACAAGCGGCTAAACAGATCATCGTTCAAAAAGTCAGAGATGCAGAACGAGCTCAAATTCATAATGAGTACAAGGATCGAGTTGGAGAGATTCTTAGCGGTCATGTTCGTCGCTTTGAAAGAAATGACATTATTATTGATCTAGGCCGCACAGAAGCTGTCATTCCCTATAGGGAACAAGTCCCAGGGGAGAAGTTTAGAGTTAAAGATCGAATTCAAGCTTTTGTGGTTGAGATCAAACGCGCTTCCCGCGGACCTCAGATTGTTATGTCCAGGGCAAATCCAGGCTTTTTGATGCGCCTATTTGAACAGCATGTCACTGAAATTTATGATGGAGTTGTCTCCATTGAGTCTGCCGCTAGAGATCCAGGATCGCGTTCAAAAATAGCCGTATATTCAAAAGATTCTTCCGTTGATCCTGTAGGCGCTTGCGTTGGGATGAAGGGATCTCGAGTTCAGGCGGTTGTTCAGGAGCTAAACGGGGAGAAAATCGATATTGTCCCTTGGGATAAAGATCCAGCACGATTGGTTTGCAATGCCTTGGCTCCAGCAGTTGTTAGCAAAGTTATTGTGGATGATGAACGACATGCAATGGAAGTTATTGTTGCAGAAGATCAGTTATCTTTGGCAATTGGTAAAAAGGGACAAAACGTACGTCTTGCTGCACAGTTGACGGGGTGGCGCCTCGATATTAAGAGTGAGGCCAAGTTAGAAGAGCAGTTGGCTGGAGTTCGAGCCGTGTTGACATCCATTAAAGGTTTGGGTGATATGCATGCTGGTATTCTAGTCCACGAAGGCATTAAGACTCCTGCTGAACTTGCAGAAGTTAGCCCACGCGCTCTTTGTCGCTTACTAAACTTGGAACTTGAAGATGCTGAGAGAATTATTAAATCAGCAGCAGAAAAGGCCCAGGAGCTAGACAAAGGAGCTATTCGCAGTACGGCAGATTATTCTGCGGAAGATGCTGGAGCTGAACCAGCAGAAAATCTGCAAGCCAAGAAAAAAGAAGTAGACGAACGTCGCTTACGTATCGATATGTTTATGAAGCTTAGCGGTGTAGGTGAAGCGACTGCACACGCGTTGGCGGATGCAGGCTATGTTACGATCGGTGATATTATTGCAGATTCAGCGGAAGAGGTTGCTCAAAAAGCTGACATTTCAATAGGTATCGCACGAACTGTTCAAATTGCTGCTGACCGCTATTTGCAAAAAAATGCCAAAACACAGGAATCTGACGATCTATAGAATCAACTTGTTCGCTGTGTTGGAGTAAAGAGGACCGCTAAATGGCTAAAATTCGTGTCTATGAACTTGCGCGTGACCTTGGCATTGAAAGTAAGGTTTTATTGGCAAAAATGAAGGAATTGAATATTGATGTTCCAAGCCATCAAAGCACTCTGGCTCCAGCGCAGATAGATAAAATACGTCTCGCATTTGTTGCAGGGAAGCCCAAGGTTGTTGTTCGGCGTCGCAAGAAAGAAGAGGAAGAACAACCTCAAATTCAAGAAGACGTTCCAGACCTTGTCCATGCGATAGAGGCTCCTGAAGAGTCTAAGCAAGATGTTGAAGATAAAGTCGAGGACAGTTCAGAAACTTTAGTAGCATCAGAAGAGGAAGCTACTGAAGATGTTCAGCCTATAGTCTCAAGTGTTGAGGAAACTCTCGAGCCTGAAGTTGCAGCAGCGCCAGAGGTAGATGACCTGACCCTTGCACCTGAAAAAGAGATCGAAAAAGAGACTGCTCCTGCTCTCGAGGAGACCTCAGCTATTAGCGTCGAACTTCCCTCTGTGGAAAACACGCAAGCTGAGTCAGAAAATGAAAAACCTTCTCTTCCCGAGGAAGAGAAGAGCACTATGAAAGCGGATAAGATGGGGCTTTCGAAGAAGTCAGAATTTGTTAGTGCCACGATTATACGAAGGGCAACACCAGAAGAAGAGGTGGCTCTTGCAAAAAGTAAAGAAGAGAAAAAAGTTAAGATTAAGCGGATTGAAGTTCAATCTATACGGACTACAATAGGGCCCAGCATCGTTGGTTCCCAATCTGTAACTCCTAAAGATTGGAAAGAACCCTTTAAAATTGCGCCTGAACCATCTCTTAAAACCGATCGTGGTTTAGAACGTAAAAAAGATGCTCCTCGACCAGCTAGATTTGGCGAAGAAGAAGAACGTCCAGCGGTAAAACCTGTTACAGCTTTACCTAAGCGTCGTTCTGTTTCGACTCGTGAGCTCTTAGAGGCGGTTGTTCGTGATGATGATGAAGTTGATGCTGCAGCTGCGGCTCGTCGCAAAACCATTTACACTCCTTCATCTAATCGTAATAAGAAAAAAGATGTTAAACGTCGCAAGGATCTCAAGTCTACGCAACTGACAACTCCCCGTGCAGCGTACCGCATTGTGAAAATGACCTCTCCGAATATTTCTGTAACGGAGATGGCATCTCAAATGCACATTAAAGTGAATGAACTCGTTCGAAAATTCATGGATCAAGGTCTTGCTGTTACTGCAAATCAGTCTGTTGATTTTGACACAGCTGCATTGATTGCTGGTGATTTTGGTTTCGAGGTAAAGAGAATTACTCGAACAGTTGAGGATGTGCTTGGCTGGGATAAAGAGGAGCAATACGAAAAAGTATCTCGTCCTCCTATTGTCACAGTTATGGGTCACGTCGATCACGGTAAAACGACAATTCTGGATGCAATTCGCAAAGCAGATGTTGCAAATAGAGAAGCGGGTGGCATCACTCAGCACATTGGTGCCTACACAGTCGAACGTAATGGATTGAAGACAGCGTTTTTAGATACCCCAGGCCATGCTGCATTTTCTGCAATGCGTCAACGTGGGGCTCAAGTTACAGACATAGTTGTACTTGTAGTTGCTGCTGATGATGGTGTGATGCCTCAAACAATCGAAGCTATTTCGCATGCGAAAAAAGCAGGTGTTCCGATTGTTGTTGCTATAAATAAGATCGACAAACCTAATCTTAACTTTGATCGCATCTATACCGAGCTCAGTGAACAAGGAATTCAAACTGAGGCTTGGGGTGGAGATGTTCAATGTGTGAAAGTATCTGCAAAAAAGATGCTAGGCATTGACGAACTCCTAGATGCTATTCACTTGCAGTGTGAAATCCTTGAGCTTAAGGCACGTGTTGAAGGACGTGCTCGAGGGGTCGTAGTTGAAGCGCACCTTGATAAAGGTCGCGGCAGTATTGCAACGATCATGGTAACAGATGGAACTCTTAAAGTTGGTGA
Source organism: uncultured Pseudobdellovibrionaceae bacterium (assembly GCA_964635325.1). GTDB lineage: Bacteria > Bdellovibrionota_B > Oligoflexia > Oligoflexales > Bog-1112 > BOG-1112. Next base: position 14,424 of record CAZWOL010000011.1, on the reverse strand, counting down.
GTTCATTGTGGTAGGTAAGGTGTTTGGTCGCGTGCGAGCAATGATTGATCATAATGCCAAAGATCTAAAAAAAGCCACACCTTCAACGCCGATCGGAGTCATTGGGCTTACCGAGCTTCCAATGGCTGGCGATGTAATGCATGTTGTAAAAGATGAAAAAGCGGCTCGTGAAGTAATTGCTCTCAGAATTAACGAAGAGAGAGAGGCTGCTTTAGCAGCTAAGGTGCCAGCAACTCTCGAGGAGCTGCTTAGCCGCTCAACAGTATCCCAGTCTCCGGACTTAGCTTTAATGATCAAAGCAGATACTCAAGGATCTGCAGAAGCTATTTCACACGCAATTTCTGAGTTGAAGTCAAAAATGGTTTCAACTTCCATCATTTACAAAGGTGTAGGTGATATTACAGAGAGCGATATTTCTCTTGCAGAGACAAGTAAGGCTGTTCTTATCGCCTTCAATGTGAAGATTTCTCGCGCATTGACAGATTTGGCACTTACAAAGGGTGTTCAAACAAAGCAATTTAATATCATTTATGAGCTCATCGATACGGTGAAGGATTTGATGGTTAGGAAATTGCCACCGATTTGTAATGAGTTGCTTCAAGGCCATGCTGAGGTACGAAATACCATTAGCGTTCCTAAAATTGGGCTAATTGCAGGATCTGGTGTTACAGACGGTAAAGTGACTCGCAACTCCTTGGTACGCGTTCTGCGCAAAGGCGATGCTATTTTCTCTGGAAAAGTATCATCTCTTAAACGCTTCAAAGATGACGTGAAGGAGGTTGTAACAGGCTTTGAGTGTGGTATTGCGATTGACGGATTTAGAGATTTCGAAATCGGAGACGTCATCGAGTCCTACACAATCGAGGAAAAACCTGCTGTTCTCGATATCTAGTTCACTCTTTTTAATTTTTTCGAAGCAAGGATGAGGAACCCTTTGGATTCTTCGTCCTTGGTTTTTTTTATGAGATTTTGTTTATGAAGAAACGACAACTAAGGCTTGCGGATGAAATTCGTGACATTATTGCGACCTGTATTATGCAGGAGCTTTCTGACCCTCGGATTCATCAAGCTGTTATAACCCACGTTAAGTTGAGTCCTGATCTACAGGTTGCCTCCGTCTACTTCCGTTTTTACGGAGACAACTATGCAAAAGAAGATATTCAACGCGGTTTAGAGAGCTGCAGAGGCTTTCTTCGAGGAACAATAAGCAAGTTTCTCCAGTTGCGACGCGTTCCGGAGTTGCGCTTTTTTTATGATGAAAGTGTGGAAGAAGGCGCTCGGATCGAAGGCCTCCTAGCTAAAATTAATAAACCTTAGGCGCGTACTTCTTGGGCCTTCACCATGCTTTAAAACTTTGAGGTCAAATCTTGGATGCACTGAAGTGGAATGGGATGGTGGCGCTAATTAAGCCCCGCGGACTCTTTTCCAAGGCTGTTGAACGACGTTTAAAGAATGTCCTAGGCAAGGTCAAAATGGGCTATGCTGGTACGCTAGATCCTATGGCCGAAGGTGTGCTGCCTATCCTCGTTGGTAGTGCAACTCGTCTTCAGGACTACCTTGTTGATTTACCCAAAGCTTATCGCTTTCGTCTGCAGTTTGGGCTTCTAACAGATACTCTTGATGAGACAGGCACTGTTCTTGAAATTCAGGATGATGTTTGTATTGACGCAGATCGTATTCGAGATGCTATTCAAGCCTTTCAGGGTGATATTTTACAGACACCTCCACTCTACTCTGCTCTTAAATATAAAGGCAAACCGCTTTATAAATATGCAAGACAGGGTGTACAGGTCCCGGTCGAGATTAAACGACGTACAGTACACATTAAATCACTGAAGTTTCTATCTCTCGAAAATAATATTGCTGAATTTGAAGTCCATTGTTCCAAAGGCACCTATGTTCGGAGCCTGGGCCTAGATATTGCCCAACGTTTGGGCTGGCACGGAACAGTGGTTTCAATTCAAAGAATCTTGGCTTCAGGTATTCCACTTTCATCTGCAATTTCGATTGAAGATATTAATAAGGTTGTGAGTGAATACGAGAGTTTTTTTATTCCAATAAAAAAAATGTCGCTGGGCCTGCCTCACTGCGTTATCGCTTCTAAGGAACGCATTAATAAACTTCAAAAAGGGCAAAAATTATCTTTTGAAGCAGCTGACATCACGCTTGATTCTTGGCCGGATACTTGTCTCGAAAGTGAGGTTTTGCTTATTGATGCGGAAGGGCATGTCTTTGGGTTGGGCTATGTTGCCTATCAAGGGAAGGGTTCTGCCGAGATCTGTATGCGGAGGAGTTTGTTGTAAAAACAGTTGAATCGAGGTTTACTAAGGATGAAACATTGCATCCTTGGTGATCGTTTCTCGAGGATGGATGAGGGCAGCCGTGTTCCTGTCTCTGACGGCAGCATGATTTGAATAGAAACAGATTTGACCTAGTGCGGGGGATTATTATGAAAGCCGATGGTTCAACCTTTTTGTTCACATCCGAATCTGTAAGCGAAGGGCATCCCGATAAAATAGCAGATCAAATTAGTGATGCTGTTTTGGACAAATGTTTGGAGGGCGATCGTAATTCTCGCGTTGCTTGCGAAACTCTCGTTAAGGGAGGGCTTGTTGTTATAGCAGGTGAGATTACTTCACGTAGCAACGCTGATTTTGCAGAAGCTGCTCGAAACGTTATTCGTGATATTGGCTATGATAATAGCGAACTTGGTTTTGATTATCGCAGCTGTGGCATCATTACAAGTATCAACCATCAGTCGGATGATATTGCAATGGGTGTCAATGAAGGCGAAGGCACCTTTAAAGAGCAGGGTGCAGGTGACCAAGGTATGATGTTTGGTTTTGCTTGCGATGAAACCGAAGAATATATGCCAGCAACGATTAGTTTTTCCCATCGTATACTGCGAAAGCTTTCACAGTTGCGTCGTGATAAACGTGTCAATTGGCTAAGGCCCGATGCAAAAAGTCAAGTTACGGCAGAATATAAAGACAACAAGCTTTCTCGTATTGATACGGTTGTATTGTCAACTCAACATTCACCAGATGTAAAGATAGAAGAAATCCGCGAGTTTGTTGTAGAAGAATGCATTAAAAAAACAATCCCACGCGAACTTCTCGTCAATACGCGTTACTTTGTCAATCCTACGGGACGTTTTGTAATTGGTGGCCCAGTCGGAGATGCTGGTCTTACTGGTCGCAAAATTATCGTCGACACTTATGGAGGACATGGAGCACACGGTGGGGGAGCTTTCTCTGGCAAGGATCCATCCAAGGTTGATCGTTCTGGTGCCTATCTCGGTCGCTATATCGCAAAAAACTTAGTGGCTGCTGGTATCTGTAGCAAAGCTCTAGTTCAGATTGCTTATGCGATCGGTTATGCTGATCCTGTCAGTATCTGCGTCGACTCTTATGGAACATCTCGGTATTCTAGAGAGCAACTCGCAAAGATTGTTCAAGATAATTTCGGTATGAAACCTCGACAAATTATCGAAGACCTTGATCTTTTACGGCCAATCTATTTGCGCACTGCAGCCTATGGCCATTTTGGTCGCCAAGAGTTTCCTTGGGAACGTCTTGATAAAGTAGAAAGACTTAAAGCGTCAGTATGATCGAATATTTAAGTGGTAAAGTCCTTAGAAAGTTTCCATCTCATCTCATCCTTGATGTGAATGGGGTTGGTTACGGCGTCGAGATGCCAACGTCAGCAATGGCATCTGTACCCGGCGAAAACGCTCCTTTGAGTTTGTGGATTTATACACGAGTTAAAGAGGATGTTTTAAAACTCTACGGATTTATTTCGAGTGCTGACAAGGCTGTTTTTGAGATTCTTTTGAATATCAACGGAATTGGACCAAAAGCAGCACTCGCAATTCTATCAACACTAACCGTTCGATCCTTACGACTTGCCATTGAAAGAAGGGAACCAGAGATTCTTGAAACTGTCCCTGGTGTTGGCAAGCGTATGGCAGAGAAAATCGTTGTTGAACTTCAGAACAAAGTTGACAAGTTCCCTAACTACGAAGGTGTTTCGATGGTTGGAGCAACTTCAACTCCATCGATGAACAATCTTGATACTCAATTTGCTGATCTGGAAGATAGAAAAACGCAGGATCTTTGCTCGGCTCTTGAAAACTTAGGGTTTAAAAAGAAAGATATTTTGCCCGTAGTGGATAAACTCATGAGCGAAAACTCTCAGGATAATTTTCCAGATTTGGTACGTCGAGCTCTTGCTGTCCTAAAACCGCTAGACAAGTCAAAATATTCGCGGGATTTAGAGCAATTATTTTAGTATTTCTGACATTATCTTTGTAAGCTATTTAACTATAAAAATGGATAAGTTCTTTGTCTTCGCTATTTGATGAAAAGAAACAAAAAGCAGTACATGTGGAACGTTTTGTCTCTGCAGAAGAAAGTACAGTCGATAATTTGAGCCCTTTAGAGCAAAAACTTCGTCCTAGTTCTTTTGATGATTATCCGGGACAAACTTTCGTTAAAGAAAATCTAAAGACTTATGTACAAGCAGCTCGAGCCAGACAGCGTTGTCTCGATCATGTTATTCTACATGGCCCTCCAGGTTTGGGAAAAACAACGCTAGCACACATTATTGCTAATGAATTGAAAGTGCCATTTCATCAAACAAGTGGCCCAGCGATCGATAAGCCGGGAGATCTTGCGGGTATACTTGCAGGGATGGAGGCTAACTCTCTTTTATTTATTGATGAAATCCATCGTCTGAATATTCAAGTTGAAGAAGTTTTGTATTCTGCAATGGAAGACTTCTGTATCGATATCGTCATTGGTCAGGGACCAACGGCTCGTACTATTCGAATGCCATTGCAACCTTTCACCCTAGTGGGTGCAACAACTCGTCTATCGAGTCTATCTCGACCATTTTTAAGTCGTTTTGGCATTCAGGAAAAGTTAGACTATTACGATGATGAATCACTATGCCTCATTTTGAATCGCAGTGCGCGAGTCTTGGGTATTCAGTTGTCCCTGGAAGGTGCAATGGCACTGGCCTGTCGCTCACGAGGGACGCCTCGTATAGCCAATCGTTTGCTTCGAAGAATTTGGGATTTCACCCAAGTTGCAGGAAAAAACGAGGTAAAATCTGAGGATGTAGAATTTGCATTGAATCGTTTGGAAATTGATCGTCATGGTCTTGATCGAACTGACCGAGATATACTTAGGACGATTTCAGAAAAATACGGAGGAGGACCAGTCGGTATCGAAACACTTTCAGCGACATTGGGTGAAGAGAAATCTACTGTCGAAGAAGTGTATGAACCGTATCTGGTGCATCGAGGATTTATTAGGCGGGGGCCTCGAGGACGCTCGGTTACAGAGCTAGGGTTGGCTTCTTTCTAGTCTTCGGCTTCCTCCAAATGACAGGTGGAAGCGATTTGAATTCTCACGAAAAAATGCGTATTCGTGAAGTGATCAAACAGCATGATCGCTATCAGTTTGAAACACGCTTTGACTATTCTCTGGAAAAAAAACCTCGCAAATCGTTTGATCTTAGGTCCAATCATACGTATCACATGGATGCATATTTTTTTATACCCAAGCAGATGGGTATGAATGCAGCGACCTATAAGAAGAGTCATTTTTACGAAGACATTCGTCCCTTGATTCGGTTTAAAGAGCCACAATTTTCCTACCAAGAACTCACAGCAGTTCCTGATGCTAAGGGTGGTGGTAAAGGCGGTCCTTTTAGTAAACTTGAAAAAGTTTTAGAGCGTCTTTCGGATAAAAAAAATGCGCATAAATCTAGTGATATTCAAGAGGCAATTGATCTTATAAAGTATTTCTCTTGCTGTTATGTAAGCAATTATCGACGTAAAATTCTCAAACATAGTAAAGCATTCAAAGAAATTATGGCGAACCCATGCATTGAAGAAATGCCATCGCTACATAGCATGTTTGGAATTCTCGATCCATTTTTGCAGAGACATTTTCGTCTACTTCGTCGATTCGCAGGATTAAGAGATCGCTTTGTGTTGTCTCGTGATATTCGAAATAAGATTTTTCCCGAGTTGCTCGTAGCGGAAGAGTATTGCTTCTATCGCTTTCGTGAGGGTGTGGCTCTGATGGTTGAGTCTGTTGATCGCGTTAGAAACATTCCAGTTCCAGAGTATATTCGGGCTAAGAAAAAACTTCGGGTTTGGGCTCGGTTTATTTGTTGGTTCGAGAATTCGCGACATTTTATGCCAGTCGCAGAACACAGTACAGGTATAGAGCGTGAGCGCTTTTTGTCTCGTCTTGGAAGCATTAAGAAGTATTTGAGTAGCATTTTGTATCTTGAAGTGAAACCGAACGCGCTCTTTGCGATTCGTGCCCAAACTGGATATATGCTTGCGGCAGGGATAGCGGCATTCTGGTACTTTCTCGCAAATTTGATGATCTTCTACTATCTACAATTTGGGGGATTCAGTTCATTCGGAGGCTTTCATAATCTTTTGGGCTTTGGTGGTCTTACAATCATATTATCCTTCATAGCTGCATATGTGCTTAAAGATCGGATCAAAGAGATTGGAAGAGTGCGGTTCCAAAGTGGTATCTTGGGAAACCTTCCTGATCATACCTATAATATTTTTTACAGAAATCATCAGACCAATGGCGTTTGTATAGGGAAAGTTAAGGAGTCCGTTGAGTTTGTTAGAAAACTGGACTCTGTGCCGAAAGAAATTCGTGAAATTCGCGAACGCTCAAATCTTTGGGATGATGAAAGTCAATTCAGTTTGCTTTTTTATCAGAAAACCTTTGAACTTGATTTTTCAGCAGTAAAAAAAATTGAGCCAGAGTTCACAACTGTTAAAGATATCACCCGATTTAGCATCCGGCGATATCTCACCCGATTGGATGATCCAATACAAATGTATCTGGGGTTGGATAAAAAGGGAGCTGTTCATGAGATGGGTATGCCAAAGGTCTATTACATAGGTGTTGCAGTAAAGTTTTTCTCAGAGGAGCCCAAAGGCATATCAGGTTTTGACTATCAGGTTTTGGTCGTTGATAAAAACGGCCTTGTGCGTATTGATGAAATTGCAAAGTCAGTGCGTATTGAAGAGTAGAAATAGTATCGCAGCGCTTAAGCAAAGACGATAGATTGCAAAGCTAAGAAAACTGTAACGCGAAATAAATTCGATGAAGTACTTAATCGTTAGATATCCAACCACAAAAGATACCGATACGCCCACATAAAATATCGGACTCCCTATATGAGCGCTCATTTCTTTTGCATGTAAAAGTGCTGCGCCAAACATGACAGGGGTTCCTAGTAAAAATGAAAATTCAACAGCAGCTTTTTTTTCTAAGCCTAAGAGACGTCCCCCAATAATTGTCGCTCCGCTTCGTGATACCCCAGGAATCAACGCGCAGGCTTGAGTGAATCCAATTATAAAAGCATCCTTGAAGCTTATATTTGCAATATCTTTACGTGATGGAGCATAAAGATCGATAAGCCACAGAAGTATTCCAACACTCGCCATTGGAAGAATGATCGAGAGAGGATGATAGAACATTGCCTCTATGGCATGACGACCTAAGAGTCCAATAACAGCAGCAGGAATACTCCCAATGATAAGTATGGGAAGAAGCTTAGACGTGATGAAAGAATCTTCAGAATAACGAATTTTGCGCCATAAACCGAAAAGAATGTGAAACCAGTAGTTGCGAAAATAGACGAGCAAAGCTGCAAAGGTGCCTAGATGAAGAGCAACTTCAAGCTCCATCGGAAGTATGTTTCCCGACATTAGCCAATTTGCAATAATAAGGTGCGCAGAACTTGAGATTGGCAAAAATTCAGAGGCACCCTGTACAGTTCCAAGAATAGCAGCTTGAAGAATACTAATGTCTTGCATGATCACTTCCTAAAGTTGACAACAGCAAATTACAAAAAAATTCGAGTCCAATAGATTCCAGCAAAGGATGCAGCAAGGCACACTAATGGACTTATAAAAAAATAGAAAGCACCGATCGAAATCTGTGATGTATTGAGTAACAAAGCGCTTTCGAGACTAAATGACGAGAATGTAGTAAAGCCTCCGAGAAAACCAACCATGATTCCAATTCTCAGGTCTTCGGAAATTGCCATCTTCTCTGCGCCTAGCCCGTAGGTGATTCCGATTAGAAGGGATCCAAGTATATTGATACAAAATGTCGCTAGAGGAAAGGTGGATAGCCAAAATCTAGAGCATAGGACACTAATCCCATATCTTAAGAAGATCCCGGCTAAACCTAGAATGGCGATATAAAAATAACGCATACAGCAAATTATGGACCTGATTTGAAAGGCTGACAAGAGCTATGGCGGTGTTAGTGTGCCATTAAATGGTACGGATCTTGCTTATTTCCAACGTTGTTTTCTTTTACAAAACGATGAGGAGCTTAGCGCGAGGATTTTCACCCCCAAGGGACGGTTTTAGCACCGTCCCTTTTTTTGTCAAAAATTTCTGCGTTCAAGCCTACAGTGGTAAGTGGATGCGGCAGCCTATATCGCCACCAACTCCAAGGTATAGTCCGGGGGCAAGATAAATCGTAGGTACTGCTTCCGCAAATAGCTCAATAGGTGACTGGGGAATCTGCCAAAGGATTCCAAGCGGAACGCGCGCAGAGAGAACCGTGTTTGCATCGTTGTTGCCAATCGATGTTTTATGATCGGAATTGTACATGCTGACGGCGCCACCTAGGCCGACATAGGGGATGAGGCCGCTTGCACTCTCTCCAGTGAATTCTTCGATAGCTTCAGGAAATAAGAAAAGATAATCACTGTAAACTTGAACAAAATTGCTCCAGTGGTAGCCTAAACCAAAATCTACAGCACGATTGGAAGAAAATTGATTTTGAGCAACCAAAGCTGTTGGGGCTCCAAGTGCTATTCCTAAGCTCCAGTCTTTTGGTTTTGTAGAGAGTTCTGCTGTAGCAGTATTTGTATAAAAAATGGAACTGTACGCAAATAAGATAGAGCAAAGTCTTTTCGCCAGCATTTCTTTCATCCTTTTGGAACTAAAATGAAAGACTTATCTTAGGAGAATTGCTGTTGCAAAGCGAGAAGGATTTGCTTGAAGGATGCTTTAGTGTTCATGATGATTTGCACTTGGAGGGTAGAGTATTTTAATTCTTGCTACGTCTCCCTTGCTGAGCTGCTCTCGATTCGCTTTAAATGCGCTTCCATCTTTCCGTGTAAGTGTTGGTCGCTGTTGAGCGCTGAATGAATCAGAAGCATATAATAATATAGAGTCAAAATCGAATGGATGTAAATCAATTCGAGAAAGAGCTGGTGTCATTTTTTGAAATTGACTGCGTGCATCAGCGATAATTTCATTCCAATGAACGATAAGGTGTTCATCTCGATCTGATCTGCTGTGTTCGTGTATAAATCCCAGAGCATGCATGATCTCATGGAGAACATTTCCTGAGCCGCATGTGTTTGGATCAAGAATAATGTTTTGTTCTCCACCACGTCGCCCTACATAGCTTAAACACTGTCGTCGATCTGTGAACCGAAACTGAATGAAATCAGTTTCGGTTGTTTGCTCGACAAAACGTACGGTTGTCAGTCGATTGATCATTTCAATTGCTTTTCGAATTGGCTCAGGATTGAGGGCTAAGTCGATTCTGTAGGGAACTGTATTGCGAGGCCATAGTTGAATGTTTTCAAGCTTAGCAATTCGAACATCAGAATTGCCGATCCCTTTGACGAGATTTTTTTCATCGACCAAAAGATCTTCTTGTGCAATCCAATGACCATCATCTTCGATTGCAACCACATGTGAGCTTGGATGCTCGTAGATCTGTTCATGTGTCGTGGCTCTTCCAACGAGACTTAGAAATTCTTTTGTATCAGGATCGAGAGGCGAATCAGGCTCTGATGCGCTTCTCGGAGGATGGAATGCAACCACTTTCTCGACGGGGTCGCTGTTTGACTGAGTGGCAGATTCTAGGTTTGGCTGAGCTTTCTGTTCTATGGCTTCAACCTCGATCTCACTAGAAGGTGTGTTAGGATGATGGAAAAGGGCCTGATATAGGCCAAGTAGTGAGCCGACACATACAAGTGTCATGATAATGCGTCGTTGCATTTTAAATACTCCTGGTTCTTACGGTTCTTTTCTTTGTGTTGATCTGCTATGTGTAAGAACTTGTGCGATCTCAGCTGGAAGCCCGTGTTAAGTTCCTGTATGGCTTAAACTATTCTAATTTGCATGGAAAATCCAAAGATTTTTTGTTAGATCACCATATCACTTGGGGTGTGTCTTGTGCCCGGTTGCTTTCATTTAAAAATTCATAAGATCAATGTCATGAGGGTTTCTTGCTCTATCGTAGGGTCTTGCAATCCAAACACTAGAAAAGGCATCTGTGTTAAATTTTGAACTCCTAGCTACATGTCCGGAAGAAATCAAAAGTGTCGTTGAAGACGAGGTTAAGGCGATCGGTGGTACCGATTTAAAAATGCACTACAAAGCTATCTCTTTTTTCGTTGATGAACCGAATTTCTATCGCGCTCATTTGCGATTGGCTTGTGTTAGCAATCTATATCGCATTGTGAAGAAGTTTCGTGTTGAATCGGAGACTCATCTTTTTTTGCGAGCAGCAAAAATTCATTGGACGGAACTTTTTGATGTTGGTCAAACCTTTCGTGTAGATGGGTCGACTGAGGATAGAGGTCGAGGGAACATGGGTTCCAATGTTGTCAGTAAAAAAGTTCGCGAGGGCATACAAGATCATTTCATGAAAAAAGAGGGTCGTGCTCCCCAAGTTGATCTCAAAGATCCAGATATCGTTGTTATGGCTCACATGTCCGATGGAGTTATAACTATTGGGCTTAATTCTGCAGGGCAGGCATTACATAGACGCGGCTACCGTACATTGAGCCATCATCCGGCTCCTCTTAAAGAAACCTTGGCAGCAGCAATTTTGAGGCTTGTTGGCTTTGATGGTTCGCAAACTCTCCTCGATCCATTTTGTGGTAGTGGCACTTTTGTTATCGAAGCTGCGATGCAGATGCTTGGTATTCCATCGAATGTATTGCGACCTACAAATGAGTTTGCTTTTTCTACCTGGAAAGATTTCAATCCCACTCTTTGGAATCAAATTAAGAACGAAGATTCGGAGCATATTGGTCAAAAAATCTCTATATATGGCTCGGATATTGATTCGCGATTTATTGAAGAAGCAAAAGCTTCATCCAAGACAATTGGAGTCGATTCTGTTGCTAAGTTTTCACAAAAGTCGTTTTTTTCAGTTGAAAAACCAGCTGAATCTGGAATTTTGATTGCAAACTTACCTTATGGCGAGCGTCTTTTGCGTAGCAAGAACGATATGGAAGATTTTTACAAGTCGATCGGTGATCATCTGAAGAAACATTTTACTGGATGGAGAGCGGCACTGCTTGTTGCAGAAGACACCCCATGGAAACTCATTGGGTTGAAGACATCTCGTCGCATACCTATTTTGAATGGGCCTATTAAAGCTAAATTGCTTATTTTTGATCTCTATGCAGGTACAAAAAAATTCAAACATCCTGCAGCTGATGGTGAAGCCTAATTCTAAGGATTTCTTCTAGCTAAATGACTAGATGCCATGACGTTTGCTAAGTTCAAAAACAGGCAGGTCTGGATTGAAGTAGGTGGACCAGCGACTCAAGTTAGAGCTGGTGCGAAATAGAAAGTTTGTTTTTGATAAAAGCAGACTGTCGATTAGAGCATCTTCTCCGACTTTGAATCCATTCTTGGTGCGGTTTAAATGCACAGGTTGACCATTTGTAGATCGGATGCTGCTTTCAACATAGATAGTTTTGTTCGGGAACTTTTCTTCTATGTAGCTCACAAAATTTTCTTCGTCTGAAGCGACGAAAATACGAAAGTCATCATTCCGATTTTTTGTCGCTTCAAGTATTTTTGAGTAAACTAGTTCGTATGGCACTCGGGGGGCTTCTGCTTTTTTGTCAGTCCCACGAAAGTGAATGCCTATAATGTAAAAATTCTGAAAGTGAGTTGCGGTAAACTCATTAACTTTTTCTTCAATGCCGGGTTTGATTTTGAAATACTTTTTGATAACTTCATGCGCTTCTTTTCGTGAAATAATTGGATCCGCATTTTTATAACGATCACCGTATCCCCAGTAATAGTCGGTACGATGTGCCGGCTGAGATTGATCGCCCCATGTCGAGTCCAGAAAGTAATAGGACCACCAGTTAGGTCCCTGAGTCTCGTCGAAATAAGGACCTGCATCAGCAAAATTAATGGTGAAAGCATCGAGTAGCTTATTGTCGAAGTCTTGCAGTCCGACGAGTGCGGAATCTAACATGCTAAACATGCCGTTGTACGAGGTTGTGTTGAGCTCTATGGATCTTGGTCTCGGTGCAGTTCGTTTTCCGCACGAAAAAACAAATAAAATTAGTAGGATAATTGATTTTAGCTTGAAGGTGTACATTTCTAATCCTGCGGTACTGCTAGTATTGGAGTCTAGTTTGAATTTGTCTAGATTTGTAGAAAATTGCCTATTTACGTAGGCTATCGATGTAAATTTGTCAAATGCGAAATGTGGATCCGTTTGGCCTAATATTCCCGTCATCGCATGAAATCTAAACGATTAATTTTTTGGTATTTGAAGTATAAATTAAAGTGAAAATATAGCTGGTTTTAGCGTTGTGAGCCGGGGGGCGCTGTGGCAGCTGCCTTCGCGGTCGAGATTGATCTTGATGGAATTATTCAATAAAGTGAAGAGATTGGAGATATAGCGATGACTTCAGTTCCAAAGTGCCCACATTGTAATTCTGAATATACTTATCAAAGTAGAGAGTTATGGGTTTGTTCAGAGTGCGGTCATGAGTGGAATCTCTCTGAAGAGGCCAAAGTAGATGAGGCTTCATCAGGGTCTCCTGTTATTTGTGATGCGCATGGCAATCCATTGAAGGATGGTGACTCTGTCAGTGTTATTAAAGACCTCAAAGTAAAAGGGTCTTCTTCAGTTGTTAAGGTGGGAACAAAGGTTAAAAATATTCGACTTATCGATAGTGAAGATGGGCACAATATCAGCTGCAAAATCGAAGGATTTGGAGCGATGAACTTGAAGTCAGAATTTGTAAAGAAGTCGTAGTTTGCCTCGCGCCTAGGCTAGGGACGTAGACCTTCAGAACGATTCGTTTCTATTCGTTATTGTTTTTTTTGACGAAGAGACTCTACTCTTTTGCGATCAATGATAATTCTCTGCTTTGGCTCAGTGGTAGTGTCTGCTTTGCAGTAAATGTTTGGATGCTTTGACAAGAACTCAGATATTTTAAAGTTACATTGAGAAGCGATGTTATGGTTACATGTGATTACAACGCTGTTGTAATCATTTATGATACTAGCCCCACAATACTCTGAATTGCTTTCATTATAAACATCCTCTTTCTTTGATGGATGTTCGTCTCCACATCCAACTAAACTTAACGTTGTAGCAACTGCAACTGCAGCGAATCCCTTGCTCATGTTAACTTTCCAATCTAAGCTGTGAATAGATTTGGTTCGGGTATTATAGACTCTATTATCTTCGGGCTACCTTTTAGAGGAGTCTTTGCAAGGAATATGTCAACAACAGAGGTTTTGTCACCTGGAATTTGATATGTGTTTTTGAAGCCATATTATAATCAGTGCGAACTGAAGGTTAAACGTTGACCAAAAGTATCATGACTTCTGCCTATTTGCCAAAAACATGAACAGTAAGCCTTTTTCCTGATCTGATTTTAGACCTGCTTTTGTGTCACCCTTGCTCGGACAGGGTAATAAATCTTGGAAACTACAGTCATTTCGCGCTAGTTTAGGCGGTCGATATAGGCGCCCTTCGCGGTGCGAAAAAAAACATTAGCTTCGCTAAGCGCTTTCTTTTCAGAGTTGTAGTAGGGGTTAAGCTCTAAAACTACTTTTACAGAACCTTTCTTAGACTCGAGCATAGATTTCAAAGAGTTAAACAAAGCAGTTTTTGAAGGATGATTTCCGCTAGGCATGCGTAGAATAATAAACTCTTTTGCCGGAGAAGAGATCGGAAACTGATCTTTCTTGATGAAGATTTCAAATTGCCCTTCAGAAAGTTCAAATTTACGAGGCCCATATTTGCTTTCACCAAAAGGTTTTACGGCATTCTCTGGAGTGAGAGTAAATTCAAGGTGATAGAATTTAGCACCTCCCCTCCCTGGTGAGACTTGCACTAACTGAGAATTTTTGTTCGCAAAAAGCGCTTTGCAGAAGAAAAAAAGCACGAAAAGGAAATATTTTTTATAACTCATCTTTAAATCTTCTATTTGCGTCGATAAAATTTTGAATTGTTCCTGCACCCGCTGCCGTATTGTAGTGTTTTTTCCAATAGTCAGCCTGCTCTTCCAGAGATTGCAGGATTTCATTATAGAGAGCCGGTCGATTTCACCGTTTTGAGCCACCCCCCC
>CAZWOL010000010.1:0-58407 GCA_964635325.1 uncultured Pseudobdellovibrionaceae bacterium | reverse complement strand
TCCATCAACTCTTTGGGCAGTTCAGGGCAACTTACAAAGTTCGTCGGGATATGTTGCATCTTCAATGGGTGGAGCTACCGTTGCGCAATTTAGTAATGAGTTTGATGCTGTGATAGACAACCCTGCAATGATGCAGTTTAGCAAGACCAGTCCAGGCACCCACAAATTCTCGCTTGGTTTAGAGTATGCAAAATATCCAAACTCCTTTGCGATTGGTGATCAAGACTATGAAAAGGGCAAACTTGATAGTGCATACATACCCTTTGTTGGATATTTCTATAATTTCAGCGATGACATAAAATTTGGCAGCGGGCTCTTTGCTCTTGGAGGAACTGGATATAACTATGAAGATTCTGCTCCAAAGATAAGCTCTGAATATGCTGCTGTCACTATTCCTCTCGCTATATCTTTCAAAATATCCGACCAACTGAATTTTGGAACATCTGTTAATCTTGTAGGTGCTCAAGCTAAATTTAATAATTTTGGTGAAAAAAACACCAAAGCTAATGCGTTCACAGCAACTCCTTCATTTGGACTAAGTTTTGATCCGGGCCCTTTTGTGATCGGAGCAGACTTTATACTTGGCACCACAGCAACCTTTTCTAAGCTTGGCTTTGATATCACTGATAACAGTGAATACAATATTCGAGTGGGAACACCTTCGCAGCTCTCGCTTGGTCTTGGACGCAACTACGAGACTTTCTCTTACGGATTTAAATATCGCTATGTGGTTTGGGAACATACGGAAAACTACAAGCAACTCGGATGGAAAAACCAACACACATTTTCATTAGGAGGGCAGTACAGTGTTTGTGAGGAATGGATCGCACGTGCTGGTCTTTACTATGTATCGAGCGTCTACCCTAAAACAGAGGGTGTAGATGGTGATCAAATGGTCACTTACCAAGGTCATTCGACTCCTAAGGCACTCATTGAATTTTCAAATGCAATGGGATACGGAATGCCCCAATGGCAATATGCACTTGGAGCTGGCTACAAAATGAACCAAAAATCTATAATTGATTTTGGCATCCTGTATGAAGCAGAAAAAGAACTGAACTTCTCCGGATCTTTTTCAACCAATGCGAGCAATACTTATAAGTGGAGGAAGAAAAATTCCAACCTTCAAATCTTCCTCACTTACAGTCAAGAAGTCTAGTCCATCAAAAGAAGGAAAGCATGATGTTTGCAAAAAGTATTCTTTCTATTGTTATGGGAGCTCTCTCCTTTCAGACTTATGCGTTTGATCTCTTTCGATTTCAAGAACCTGCTTTGCAGAAAACCGTTGGAATTGGAGATCTCAGTATCATCGACACAACTCGCGAAGAACCTCACAGCGAAGATTCGCTCAAGCGAGAACTTGACCTACGCTTATGGTTTCCAGCTATAGACGACACAAAGCAAGACTTTGCTTATTGGGGCTTTGATAAACGTTCTGCGATCATTGAAGCTGTTGCAGAAGAAAAAGGACTGCCTCGTCGCTTGATTGACGTATTTTACCCAACGCATTCGCGCAGCAAAGAAAACCTCGATGTGGCACCGGGCAAGCATCCGGTTGTCTTTCTTCTGCATGGACTAGGAGGAGGCACAGTCGAAGAGCATAGCGCTCTTGCCGAGCGACTTGCAGAGTCCGGATACTTTGTCGTTGGAGTGGATTTTCCGTTCGGAGCTTTGGTTGCAACACATTCACAACTTGGACGCATAGTTCGTAAAAGCGCTCGTCTCGAAAACCTTATCCAACGCTATCCTGAAACACGCACGGATCTGACAAAATACCGTAAAAATGAGCATGAGATTTGGGTTGCAGACTTACTCTTTGCTGCAAAGACACTTCCTTCCACCAAATATTCACGTTTGCAAAATATGGATTGGACCAAACTTGTGATCATTGGACATTCGCATGGAGGGATGGTTGCACTCGAGGCCTGCCTTAAACTTGAGAACTGCGTAGCCTCCGTGAACATGGATGGATGGACTCGTACTATTGAGTTTCCCAAAGATCTAAAAAAACATCTACTGCTCTTTGCTCCATCGACTCAAGATGATAGTTCTGGCATTTCTTTTCGAAGTTTCTGCAATGGCCGAGAACATTGCCGCGCAGAAGAAGTCACCATGTGTGACTTAGGGCATAGTGGTTTTAGTGACAAGATTTACTTAAAATGGCCTTTGACATACTTTACTAAAAACCAATGCGGTGACCAATCACTTGCAGCTGCAGATTATGTGACCAAAACAATTTTGGAATTCATAAGAAGCAGCTGATCCCGCGTTTCAGTCAAGCTAGCGAAGCAAGGTCAAATCAAATCGTCTCGTCCCATTTCCTTAAGCTTAGCGACAATGCTTTTGATCCCCTGAGCCTTGTCTTTGGGACAAACAAGTACACAACCTTTGTCAACAACAACAATCAAATCTTGAACACCATATGTTGCAACGAACAAATCGTCATTTGCAACGATACAATTTTTAGACTCAAGAAGCAGCGAGTCTCCTTGCGTAAGATTGCCACTTGCATCCGTCGGAAGGACTTCGTTCAATGCAGTCCATGTTCCCACATCGTTCCATCCAAAGTCTCCAGCGCCAACGACTATATTTGAGCTTTTTTCTAAAATCCCGTTATCGATCGCAATCTCTGGCAAAGTCTTATAAATTTCACCCAAACGCTCCGTCGACAAATCAGCAAAGGTTTTATTTTGCGCTTTCAATTCAGTATAGAGCGCATAGAGTGGCTGCCACAAATTTGGTAGTTTTTCAGCAAACTCTTGCGCAATGGTACGCAACTGCCACACAAAAATTCCACTGTTCCAATAAAATCTCTGCGTTGCTAAGTAGCGACGAGCGGTTTCTGCGTTAGGTTTTTCCCAAAAGCTCTTGACCCGGTAAGCTTTGCTCCCAGACTGAGTTCTAATCTCATCACCACGTTCGATATAGCCAAAACCGGTATCTGGAGTTCGCGGAACAATACCGACAAGACTTAGATAGCCTTCTGCAGCAAGATCTGCTGCCTCACTCAGAGAATTTTGAAAGGATTTTAGATCCTGAATAACATGGTCTGAATGCAAGGATACCATCACCGTCTTGTCATCGCCCGTTAGCAGTAGAACTTCGAGAACTGCAAGGGCAAGAGCTGCTGATGTATTACGAGCTTCGGGTTCGGCAAGCAAATGCGCACAACTTGCTTTTGTAAGCAAGCGCGTTGTCTTTGCTTGTTTTTGATGGGTGACAATGAGTCTATTTTCGACCGGAATAAACCCATCCAAACGTTGTAGAGTTTGTTCGAGCATTGTTTGCTTTGCATCGGTTATTTTACAGAGCTGCTTTGGTGAGCTTTGCCGTGAACGTGGCCAAAACCGTGTGCCGCTACCACCGGCAAGAATGACACCGAATAATGGAGTTTTTTGTTTCACAACGATTCCCTTCCTTTTAGGTGCCTATTTCGCTTTGAGACTTCTTAGTATAATTAAATGCAACTGCCAACCAGAATACGTCGCTTCCCAGGGAGTTTGAAGGTGTTTCCAAAAAAAACCAGCATTTCTCTATTCTTATTTTTGTATGGCTGCCTTCTGCAGATGCAGTCGCTAGAAGCTCAGGATCGCGACTCTGAAAAAGTACACATTGGTATTCGTATTACCGCTTTCTCAGAGCAAGCAAGTGCGCAAAAAATACCTAGAATTAGGGCACCAAAAGCAATGGAGCGTTTACTTTTGAAGGCAAGACTTGCCCAGAATGACGATTTCTATGTGAATCACTTGCATATAAAAAGCAAGCCACGTGGAGTCGATAAAAACCAAAAGTACACCGTTCAACTTTCTTTTCATCAAACAAGCCCACGAGGACACGAAGAGCTGATCGGAACTATGGAACTTCAAGGTGCTTTGCATAAGATTGGTATGGGATACGAACTCCATGGAATCGCAGAAAAACGCTTTGATGACCGAGATGGCTTGCCAATTCTAAATGTACTCGCAGGCTTCAAACCATCCCAAATGCACCAAGCTCCGAAAACAGCTTCTCTTTGAATTTTTGTCAGGAATGCTTCTTAGAACGTCGACGTCCCAATAGTAGGTAAGGCAGGAAAATTAAAAGCATACCAAGATCTATAGAAAAAGGTCCTTCGACATGGGACAGCCCCATACAGCCTAGAATCCCCTTCTTCTTCGACTTAGAACTTTGGGGTGCTGAGGGTGTTGCATCAAGGTTTGCATTCTTCTCTGCAGTCTTTACGGAATCAAGATTTGAGCAATCAACATCCGTTAGCAATGAACTAAATCCGCGTGCAACAGCTGCATTATAAATCGTACATGCATTTTTCCCACTATTGATTTGATAGTCCGCTAGCATGACACCCAAAAGAAAATGCTTAATACCACTGTTACTCGCCATCATTTCAAGAGCTGAGTAAGCTAGGGATGCTACATTTTTTGAATCGATAGACTGCCATAAGTCGTACAAAACACCAGATACAACCTGACTGCGATAGTGGGCTTCATAGGATTGGTAATTATCATCTTTGTAGGCAAGCGAAACTGCTGCAGATCTCAAACATTCACCTGGAACAACGCATCCACCACTCGTTTTTGATACACAAATAGAATGCCCCAAACAAGGATCTTGGTTACGAGCCATCACAAAGAAATCAGCGAGACCCTCATGAAGAATAAGAGATTCTCCATCTGTACTTTGGATCGTATGAAAAATAACGTGGTGTCCAAATTCATGCGAAACAACATCGGAATCCGTCGTCAAGTTTTGCAAAACAACACCATCTCCATCACCAACATCAATGCTGGGTTTACCAGTTTCACTATCAACGGGCTGATACATTGCATTATTCTTTGTTGAACCAACTAAAGCATGAAATTTAATAGTAATAGGTTTAGCCTCGGTCCATCCATAACCGAGAGAAGCAAAGTAAGCAAAATGATTGTTCGCATGGACAAAAAGAGAAGCCTCGGAAAAGAACTCATTATTCGGTTCATAAATGAAAGTATTATCTGTTGACGATGCTCGATTGATATTGGATTCACTGGTTGAAGGATCCGTTGCGAAATAGTCATTCGCCATCACCCCCTTACCATAAGTATTTTCAGTGAAGACTTGTGGATCTGCATTCGTTATCAAATCTCGAGCGTAGGCTTGAATCTTGGTTGGTGTTGTTGCATCTAAATCAAAGTACAAATTCTGCCATTTATAGACACTGTCTTCATCTGCCCAAACGCGATAAGCACGTCCATCCATCTGTAGAATCATGTTCCAGACAGGAACCAATGTTTTTTGGACAACATAAAAGCATCGTTCAAAGTGAAAAATTTTGGCATCACTTGCCCGCATATTGTCATATGCATAATTTTCACTTGTACGCATAGACTGCGAAAGGTCTGGCCAATCAGGACTAGAAGCTATGCCCTCCTCGACCTGTGGAATATCTCCAAACAATGCAACTTGTCCCGCAACATTGACAGCTTTAACCTGACCAAGACAGAGTGGAATTCCTGCGTGAGAAAAATTAAATTCCAAAACCTCTTTGCTATTTTGTGCCAGACCTAAGGATGACGTTGCTAGGCGCTTGACGTTCATATCAATGTCACTTCGATCTATTTTGCTACGCAAAAAACTTTGGACTGAAGCTGCAAAATCATGACTGTTAGACAGCAATAGTTTGGATGGTGAATTTTGCCATGTATTTTTATTTTGGAAGGGATGAACTAAAACCGCTTCTTGGTCTGGATCTGAGGCAAGCAGAGGAGTTAGTATTAGCCAACACAGACTCGCAACATACCAATGCTTTATTTTTTGTATTTTTACCAATTCCCTATCCTCAACATCTAGGGAATCTATCGGAAAAAAATGGATTCTATGAAGGCCCACTGAAATCAAACTGAAGAACAGAATTCAGCAACTTGGTCGAAAATCTATAACCTAAGGGTTCAATAGATAATTTGAAATTTTTGTGAGAATGATTACGACATGTTCAGCAGATCAAGGCTGCCTCATCGAATTTTACAAAGGTTGGCTACTCTAACGAATGAGCAACAGACCCAGACCCTCTCTAATTATGAATATGAAGAATCACAGGGGCAGATTTTAGCGATTTTGTTGCCATATAATATAAGACACGTAATTTCATCCGATTGATGAGGAAATTTTGAGATTTCATTTCTCCATCAAGATCTCTCGATATAATTGAACCGTCTGCCTGTTCCAACTTTGCTAAGGGAGACCCGACCCGCGCTAGAAATTCTGTGTCATTTTGCAATTTATGAAGCCACTCTCGAGCGAAACCTTCAATTTCTGCAATCTCCTTCCATAACTGTGAACGCTCTACCAATATATTCATATAATTCTTATATTGAGGATGACTTCTCCTTTTTTCATGAGAATAAATTTTGTCTATTTCAAAAAATTCCCCTCCTTCTTCTAGTTTTGCCTTAATTTCATCCATCCTGGATTTTTTACCTGCAATATTATTTGAACTTAGAAACATTTCAGTTAGCTGCTCTGGATTAGTTTTTTCATTGCGTCTCACAAATTCAAACCAACCATCATACTTCTGTATAAGAGACAAGGACTGAGACATGGTAACAAATTCCGGTGGAATACTTTGTAGTATTCCTGGGTCGTTTGGCAAGTCCTCAAGAAACTTAGGTCCTCGCTCTGCAATCCTCACCATACAAGTTGCTGCAAAAACCATACAGTTAGAAACATCCTTTTGAAGCGACGGCACATGGCTCTGCAGCTGAAACTCAGCTCCCAAAGCAGCTGAGATTTCTTCATCTATCCCACCGGAAAGACTGTTGAAATGATAAGCTATCTTCTTGTCATAGTTAACGTACAGCATAGTGGCATGAAAAAATGTGCCATCATCCTTTCCACGGGATATATCTTCGATAAAAAAATACTCTCCTTCTTTACCCATGGGTGCGATATCGTCCCATTTGTTGTCATTACGAAATAGTGTTTTAATCGTAAGACCTTCTCTGCTAAGGGAAGGATAAAGAATTTTATAGTACTCAATCAGATCTTTGACTCCTGTCTGATCTAAGTGTCCTAGAAATGAATATGCCCCTGACTGATAACCCTTTCCTAACATTTCGAATTTCATCACCAATGCTTCTTCAAAAGAAGCTTCCATCTCTTCTGTAAAATTAATAATACGTTTTTCATTTTTTTTATTTAACATTCTTCGAAAGCAAAAAAGAAGCTGTTCCCCATCCAATTTAAGCAAAAGTTCTTTTGAAGGCGCCTCATTAGAATTAATTTTTTCTAAAACAGACTTAACATTTTCATCTTCTAAAAATATTTTCTCCTTAGAAGCTAAATGCTTCCGAAACTTGCGATGTTTCCAAGCCGTACCTATCTTAGTAGCTGCTTTTGCTTGTTGCTCGGCCAATGCTTGCTCAGATACTTTTGCTTTTTCTCTTTGCACTAGCTCTTTTGGAATAGCATCTTCATTAGGACTCGTAATTTTTTCGGGCTCTTTACCTCTAATCCCCCTGGACACAAGATATCCCAAAGATCCCACAACACCAGTGATTAAAGCGACGGATCCAGCAGTTGTCCATGCATCTTCATCGGAGCTTAGATTAAGAGAATTCACAAAAGAAAATTTCTTTTTTAAATTTTTCTCTAAAAAAGAAAAAGAATTTGACGTGGAATATTGCGAAAGATTATTTATCTTTATCAGAACGTGATCTTCGCTTAAACAAAGCTCGCCCGCAGCTTGTATAATATAATCTGCATAAAATGATTCAATCAGAGTGTCTATTTTCATTTCAGTATCAAAGATTAAAATGCTATCACCTAACGCATCTACAAGATATGGAAAGCACCCCTTTTTCAGAACTCCTTCTATTGGCGCCGCTACGCGACCATTGCGATCAATAGAAACAGCAAAGCCATTTGCCTTCGTAAGATCGGTGAGAACGTCTTCGTCTGGAAAGTGCATAAATTTTTGTGGATCTTGGACTGAAGAGTCAATAGTCGAATCAAGAGGAATAGAATATGTTTGAGGATGGTTATTATTTCCTTTATAATCTGCAATCTCTAAATGAACAGCGGATGATGATGTAGGATCAACTTGCATCTCCCCCTTCTTTAGATTAGTTTTGCAACTTATTCCACTCATGATGATTGAGATTGCTAAAAATTTATAAAGACGACTCATAAACCCTCTATGCTGATCAGGTTTTAATACACAGTAAATATATCATAAAGTATAAAAAAAGAGCACCAATCACTGGGATCTATTCATCAAGGACAGCTCTAAAACAAGCTATTTTTTCAGCTCGTTTTAGAGCTATCTCATTCTTCACTTAGTTTTGAGTTCTGTCGGCCATAAAGAACAAACAAGATATGTGGGTTATTTTTTTCTGGCTAACGCAACTCGCTATTCCCCGCCACGACCTAGACGTAGCTTGATGGACGCTTGCGAAAAAATCTTGGGCATAAACGCAATGGGAGATAAAGAAATTTTTGTATCATTCTTTAGTTCTTCCAAAAGATTGCGGCTACGAACTTCGTAAAATTGCAAGAAGCGATTTGCAATATCACGTCGCTGATCACGTTCCTCAGTTGTTTTAGCTTGTTCCATGCGTTTTAGTAGAATCTCTCCCGTCGTCATATAAGAAACGACCTTCGTAAAACGCTCCGCATGCTTAAGACCGAAATTCAAACTTTTGCGTGGGTCCCATTCATTCTTCCATGCTGTGGATAGATTCATAAATGAAGTGCGCGCCAACGTCTTCATCTGATCGGACAAGGCCTCAAGAATAAACGCTTGTACAAATTGAATGTAGACCTGTCGAATACGCAGGAGTTTGCGTTGTTGTGGATCGAGTTCGCTAATCAAGTTGTAGCGTACCTTTGCCATTTCCTGAACAAATTTCTTGGGTGCACGAAACACATCTTTGAGTCGGTCTTTGAGTACCATCAGAGACTGAATCTGGCTGGTCCCCTCGTAGATAGTAGGCAGCAAACTATCGGTATGAAAGCGACCCAAACCATATTCTTTCATATAGCCTACACCACCAAGAATCTGGACAGCCATGCGACTAATGCGCACAAATTCTTCCGTCGCAAAGTACTTTGCAAGTGGAGTCAGCATTCGCGCTTGGGTTGAATGGTATTTTAAGCGTTTACTGAGATCTGCCTTAGCATCGTCACTCGCATTTTTAAGTTGCAGGCGAATACGGAATTCCATGTCTTCATGAAAAACACATTCGAATACGAGAGCACGCACGCCCTGCGTCGTCACTTCCATATCATCAAGATATTCTGCAATCATTGGATGTTCTGCAATAGGTTTGCCCATAGTTTGACGTTCTTGGGCATACTGTTTAGCGACTTGCAACACCTGTTCACTTCCTCCGAGTGCAAGGGATGCTGTCGAAATGCGTGCATGATTCATAATATGCAGCATCAAAGAAAAACCTTCGCCTTCCTTACCAAGAAGCGTCGCAGAACTATCATCATAGTGAATTGCTGCAGTGACGACTGGATGGTGACCAATCTTTTTTTCGAGACTGGTTACTTCGATATTACGCGAACCATCTTTGCGAAAAGCGGGCACATAAAACAACGAGAGACCACGTAAGCCTTGTGCAGATTTTTCATCGCTACTGCGTGCAAGGACAAAATGATGCTGAGCATGTCCGCAGGTTATCCAAATCTTCTGCCCTCGTAGCGTCCAAGTTCCATCAGCAGAACGTGTTGCTCGGGTGCGAATCTGCGACAGATCTGAACCCGCTTGCGGCTCTGTCAAAGACATCGCTCCAAGCTCCTGACCTGCAGCAATCTTGGCTATTATTTCACTGAAATCATAATCTGTGTTGAATTGCTCAGAAATTTTTGCACTACCAATAGAGTATGCAAACACGTTTGCTAGACCCACATCAACACGCCCGAGAAGCTGCATGATAGCGTGACCAACAACGATGGGAAGCCCCATCCCCCCCCATTCTGGAGAGACCGTTGCGCCCATGGCCCCAAGTTCTGCTAGCGATTGAAGCATCTTGCGCATCAGAGGGGCTTCTTGCACGACCCCATTCGTCAAGGTAGGGCTTTGCTCAGACAATTCATTCGCCAACGGAGCAAATTCCTTCGCCGCAAGCATACCTATGCTTTCTAATACAGCATACGCATCGTCTGGCAGGGAGGCGGCTTCATCAGAACTTAAAAAGGGCATGCAACTTGTAAGTTCGGCCCAGGGATAATTACGCAAATTAAAAACGAGATCTTGATCGTCGCTAAAGTAGTTGCTAGCGTTCCCCATTTCAAAGCCTCCTGCATAGATTTTGATAAAGCCTTAGAGCCAACTCGGTGCTAGGATAGACTTTTTTCAAATAAACAACGAGTTCCTTTTTGTAAATAATGTGAAGATGAAAATGTCATGAAACTTCGAGACTTGGTTCAAAAAATAGGCGCCAAAATTATCAACACACATGGCCTCAATGAAGATGTGACCATTACAGGTGTTGCCCCACTTAACACAGCTAGCCCCAGCGAAATTAGCTTTCTCACGCATGCTCGCTATCGCGAACAAGTGATGCAAAGTCAGGCTGCAGCTATTATTGTCCGTGAGATTGAACAGGACTGCCCAAGCATCCAACTCTTGCATCCCAACCCCCAAGAGGCTATGGCGATTGCAAGTCTTAGTTTCTTTTCATATAAGCATCATTTCCAAGGACAAAGCACTCAGGCGTTCGTTCATGATGATGCGCATATCGATGCAAACGTTACACTTTATCCATTCGCTTACGTCGATGCTGGTGCTAGCATTGGAGCCAACACGATCATCTATCCGCATACTTATATTGGAGCGAATGCAAAAATCGGATCCAACTGCATCCTGTTTCCGGGTGTCGTCATCATGTCAGATGTGAGCATTGCAAACAATGTTACAATCCATCCAAATGCTGTAATAGGTGCTGATGGCTTTGGTTTTGCTGCTGGAAAAAATGGTATTCTAAAAATTCCTCAAACTGGAAATGTCGTGATTGAAAACGATGTTGAGATTGGATCTTTGTCTAACATTGATCGCGCTACATTTGACAAAACTCATATTGGTCGCTCCACAAAAATCGATTCGCTTGTACAAATCGGACACAATGTGCAGGTAGGCGACTACTCACTTTTATGCGCACAATTTGGCGCAGGAGGAAGCTCGAAAATTGGAAAGCGCTTCCTTGCTGGAGGACAGTCTGCAGTAACGATGGGAGTGAGCATCGGTGATGGTGTGACGATCGGTGGACGCTGTGCTGTCACTCGCGATCTTGGTGATGGGGGATCCTATCACGGCCTCCCAGTTCGGCCTGCACGAGAGTGGCTACGAGACATGACCAATATCAAAAATTTGCCAGATTTGATGAAGCGTATTAAAAAACTTGAAGAGCGTTTAGAAATGCTCAATCATACCACATCCAGTCACGACGACTCCTAAGGAGTTTACTAAAGAGTCTATGACAATGTCGAAATGACTGAGAGGTAGTAGATGCCGGTTTAAAAAAGGGACTTACTATGCAGCAAGAACTTCACGGTCTCTCAGTTAAAACACTCGAAGTCATCATTGTCTCCACGCTCTTCGGCCTCAGCACAATCTCCTTATTGTGGTCCAAAATATGGGGTCCCAACGATCGCGACCCCAAAGAAACACTCGCAAACTTACTAGTCTTTGCAATCGGTCGTGTGATTATTTTCTCAACGGCTGCTGGCTTTCAATTTGCAGCTCTCATTTACATGTCAAAATTTGCATTATGGACTCTTCCAAAATCAGGATGGATGTTTGTATTGACACTGATTGTCGTCGATTTCATTTTTTATTGGAGGCATCGTTTTGAACATGAGTGGGGCATACTCTGGGCCGAACACTCCGTACATCACAGCTCTGGTGAATATAATTTTTCAACAGCTTTGCGACAGCCTTGGTCTTCGACATTTCATATTTGGCTTTTCTTAGTGCCTCCGGTTTTATTCGGATTTGCACCATTTTGGGTAATATTGAGTTATCAAATCGTCCTGGTTTTTCAGTTTTTTGTGCACACAAAACGTATTGGCAAATTGGGAATTTTAGAAAAAGTTTTCAACACGCCATCAAATCATCGCGTACATCATGGTCGCAACCCACGCTACATTGACAAAAATTATGGGGGAATTTTGGTCATTTGGGATTTGATGTTTGGGACCTACGTCGAGGAAAGCGAAGATGTACACTACGGTACAGTCTATCCAATCAACTCGCAAAATCCCTTTGTCATCAATCTCAAACCTTGGATGAATCTGTTTCAGGAATTACGCAAAGCACAGAATGTACAAGATATCCTCAAAACTCTCTTTACAATGCCCCCTCCGCCTGAGGGTTACTTTGTTACATCGACAAGAGAAGAGAAACGTCCGTCTGCAAAGATCTCATAGCCTTTGATGGCTTTATTAAGCACCACGAAGTTCTTGTCGTGCCAGAGAAAAGCATAGGGAACATCTTCGTTCACAATAGTTTGCGCTTGTGCATAAAGATTTTTTCGTTTGCTAAGGTCCGTGGTCTTTCGTGCTTCACTCAAGATAGCATCCAGCTTGGCATTGGAGTACCAGCCTCTGTTGCCACCGTTAGGAGGAAAGCTCTCCGTTGCAAGAGCGTAACGAAAAATATCAGGATCTTTGTAGCCGATCCAGTTGAGCAACCACATCTGTACCGCACCCTTATCTACATCAGCTTTGAACTTGCCCCATTCCAAGGTTTCGACTGTAACCTTCACACCCAGAGCTTGTAACTGGCCAGCAATTGCATGA
This sequence comes from uncultured Pseudobdellovibrionaceae bacterium, assembly GCA_964635325.1. Lineage (GTDB taxonomy): Bacteria > Bdellovibrionota_B > Oligoflexia > Oligoflexales > Bog-1112 > BOG-1112. The sequence goes on along the minus strand of CAZWOL010000010.1, from coordinate 45,630 downwards.
GCGACGTTGCTACGCGTTTGATCTGCAGTCGTCTTGAGTGTCAAACTAAAGCGATGCTTGTGACCTTTTCCATCATCTTTAAGTGGCAATCCAACCTTATCCAATAGAGCCTGTGCCTTTGCCAAGTCGAAGACAAGGGGAGCTTGCTCTATGCGGAAGGGGTTTCCCGGTGTCAAAAAAGAATTTGCAGGTTCTGCCATACCTTGAAGTAGGTGCTCAATAATTTGCTTGCGATTGATAGCGAGTGATATCGCATTGCGAACTTCAGGTTTAGATAAGATATGATCACGAAAATTGAAACCTAAGTAGCTTACATTCAAGCCAGGTTGAGATTTAAATGTCAAAGATGCATGAGATTTTTCAAGTCGTTTTAGTTGATCGCGACTCACTCCGTTTTGTACCAAATCCAACTCACCTTTTATCAACTTAGAAAAGCGAGTGGTGTCATCTCTAACTATTTTTACAGTAATTTCTTGAAGTTTTGGCAATGATCCGAGTGCGTAATATTCGTTACGCGTCAAAACCAAATCATTAATGCCAACTTTTGAAAGCACGAAGGGACCACAGCCTTTTATATCTTTGACTTGGGTCAGCATAGGTTTAGAGGCAAGATCCTTAGGAAGTATACCTATGAAAAGATTGTCTAGAAAACTTACATCCGGTGATTTGAGTTCAAACTGAATTTGTTCTGGAGAGTTGACTATGATGTTTTTAACAACTTGAAAGGCGCCCATGAGTGGGGAAGGGGGTGTTGACTTAGCTTCTACCAAAAAACGGTAAGTTGCAGCAACATCATCAGCGTTCAGCGGGCTGCCATCATTGAAACGCACATCTTTCTTAAGGTTTAGGACCAATGTTGTAGGGTTTTTCCATTCCCATGAACTTGCAAGGCCTGCACTCACGTTAGCTTCACGATCAAATCGAATGAGCGAACAATGGGTAAGATCCATGAGATACTGGCTGTTTGCATCATTTGCAAAACGTGGATCGAAGGAACGCGGATTCGCTTCCCATGCTAAAGCAAGCTTTGGACCAGAAGTAGCAAGGACAGTTCCACTTAATAGCAAACCGGTGAGAAGAGTAGGGAGTATGCGCATAAGCTTCTATCTCCGTCAAAATGAGTTGCAAACGTCATTTTAGACAGAAATGCTGAATTCACGAAGCACATTATTAAGCGACGTCTTTTGATCTGTGCTCGCTTTTCTTTCACCGATGATGTATGCGCAAGCAAGATGGATGCTACCACCAGGAATTTTCTTTTCACGCGTCCCCGGCAGCACAACTGCGCGCTCAGGCACATAGCCACGCATCTCTTTAAAATCACCGTTACGAGTATCAATGATCGGTGTAGCAGCAGTAAGCGTAACATTAGCAGCAAGCACGGCTTCTTTGCCAACACGCACACCCTCGACCAAGATACAACGCGACCCAATGAAGGCACCGTCTTCGACGATCACAGGTGTAGCAGAAGCAGGTTCGAGTACACCTCCAATACCGACACCCCCTGACAAGTGCACACCACTCCCAATTTGAGCACAAGATCCGACCGTAGCCCAGGTGTCGACCATTGTCCCAGCTCCAACATAGGCTCCGATGTTGACATAGCTCGGCATCAGAATCACTCCAGGTTCCATAAATGAACCATAGCGTGCTGTTGCTGGTGGAACGACACGTACATTCAAAGACTTATAATTTGTTTTGAGGGGGATCTTATCATTGTAGATAAAGGGCCCAACCGAACTTTCGACCATCTCTGTGATACGAAAATAATAGAGAATCGCTTTTTTCATCCACTCGTGTGTTTTCCATTCACCTTGTTCAAAAGTGCAAACACGAATGCGTCCCTCGTCAAGAGCCCTGATCGTTTCTTCGATGCAGCTGCGGTGATTTTTGAGAAACTCAAGATCTCCAGCTTCAACATGACGGATCAGATCTTGGACTTGCGACATCAATTGGGACATTAGGCGCTCCTCTATTTTTTTGCAGGTGTCAGTACAGCCAACCATTCCAAATTATCGGTATGAGGGAACATGTCAAATGCTTCGATCTGACTTAAACGCGCACCAGAAGCTAATAGGACTTCTAAATCACGTGCAAGCGTTTTCATCTCGCAGGATACATAAATGATGTGTTGAAGACGCCCTGAGGTATTTAACATGTGCTGCAAACGTGCACGTACATTTTCCGCAAGACCACGACGCGAAGGATTGACGACGACTAAAGATGGGTATTCTGCCCAAGTTGGAACAGACTCAAGGGCATCTTCAATAAGAGATGTTTGAAAGTGCAACTGCCCCTCTGGAAATGAATTACGAATTGCATTGGCTTGCGCATCGACGATCGCATTCGGATTTTCTTCGACACCCCATATTCTAAAATTTTGTCGCGCCAAACGATGTGCTATGGGCCCCATTCCACAATAGAGATCCCATGCAACTTCACCTTGCTCTGCACTCGATCCTAATTGGGCAATACGTTCGTAAATATTGGTAGCTTGCCAAGGGTTCACTTGCAAAAACGTCGCTGGTCCGACTGCAAAAAGAAAATTGTTCAAACTTATGCGGAGTTGGTCCTGCCCTAAAATCTTAACAAACTCACGTCCAAAGATGTCGTTTCCTGTAGATGTATTTACGTTCAGGAAAACAGACACTAATTTCAATCCGTTATTACGCAAGTCTCGGGCCAGATCACGAAAGAATGCTTTCTTCTCAACATTGGCAACCACAAACGTCAACTGGATCTCATCCGTCATATGCGATGCTCGTGCTACCACATACTTTAGATCACCCTCATTCTTTTGTTCATCCCAAGCCCGTATGCGACCATCCTTAGCAGCTGCCTCCAAAAGTGGGGCCAAACGTTTAAGAAGGTCTTGGAGGGGTGGAACATGGAGCGGACAATTTGTGATTTCAACGACGGAGTGTGTCCCCGGATGGAAGAGTCCCATTTTTAAGGGCTTATCAAAACTACTACGTACCGCAAGTTTGAAGCTTGCTCGGTATGCAAAATGAGGTTCGGAGGCCTGTGGGGGAAGAATTTTTGTTTTGGTGAGAAGGTTTCTCTCACTCAACTGCAGAAGGGCTTGGTCGAATTTTTGCCGAAGGCTCTGCTTATAATCGAGGTTAACATACTGACAGGACTCACAGATTTTCTGTATGTCACACTTCTGTAATTTGGGACGAATAATGGAGCTACCTCTAGGAGCAAAGCGAGGTTGGCGGACTGCAGGCACTAGGTTTGTGAAAGATCTCAAGGCAAGCTCCTAATTTTAAAATAAATTTCAAAGACAGTCATGCCAACGTCAGTTGAATTTCATCGTGTTGGTCTGTGTATGGCTGCTTTTTACCATAGATTGATCACTTTCGAAAGGACTGGATGCAGCCAAGGTATAATAGATCGAGTCCACTAATAAACGAGGAGAAAACAAATGCCAACAGTACTCATAGTCGATGAGAACAAGCCAAGCTTGGTTATGACCTCCGAAATTCTCAAAGACCATGTGAGTGGGGTCGTGATCGAGGTGGTTGGATCTGGTAAAGGTTGCTTAGAACTAGCCTCTAAGAAGACATATGACCTTATCATCATTGATTTTGACCTCCCTGATGCAGATGGGGTTACACTGGCTAAGCTGATTCGCAATCAATATGATGGCCCCATACTTCTCACGGCTTTTGATGATGAGGTCGTACAAAATGCCATCAAAACTGAAATGTTTGTCTATTCAGACATTTGCTCACTAGTGTCCAAACCTATAGTTAGTGCTGATTTCGTTGCTAAAATCAACAAATTCCTCCTAAAGAAGCATAGTATCCGTAAACGCTTTGCCACTGACCTTCCTATTGAAATCAGTCAGCCGTCCCTCAAAAAGACGCAGAAGGGAGCTGTGGTCAAAGGCAAAATGGTGCACATGAGCATTTCTGGAGCGGGCATCAAGATACCTGTGCCATTTCAAGGCAAACTTGGGGATGAAGTCTCCTTGACACTTGATTTTCGAAAGCCCCCCTCCTCGAAGAAAACCAAGGAGAAAGAGAGCCAGAACGAGGACAAGAGCGAGACAAATTTGACCAAAATCAAGGCTCAATTGGTATGGTTGGACAAGACTAAAAAGAAAGCAGGCTTTAAATTTAGCAATTTGAGTGAAAAAACCCTTAAAGAAGTTGAAAGCGTCTTACGTTCATCCAAAGAAATTGATAATTAGAGTCTAGGTAATGCAGGTCTAACAAGGCCGATGAGGGGAATTTTGGAGGCTCTTGATGAGCAGTGACATGGATAAAAATAAAAAACTCTTAGAGGTCGTCTGTATTTGCAAGGGCATCAATCTAAGACGCATCCTCAAAGGCCTGATGCAGTGCAATTCTATAGCAGAAGTAAACGCTGCAACTGGAGCTGGGTCAGGCGGATGCAAGGGCCAACGCTGCGGTCCTCGCATCCGTATCTTGTTGGATAAAAAGACGAAGATGTCTGCTCCAACTGAAGCTCCTATACGCGTCAGTCCGGAACCTTAGCCCCACTACCTTTCTTGTAAAGCCAATCTCTATCCGCTTCTTTGAGTGCATGGGACGCACACAAAATGTAAATCTTCGAATAGATAGCTTTCAGGTCTGCTTGAGAGTCTTCATTTGCGACAAGATAATCGGCTTCATCCATCAGCTTTTGGAGTTCCCAATAAGCCTCAATGGGCATACTCAGATCTATAGCCCTACGAAAAATTCTTTCCTCTTCAGGCCGCACGGATGCAAGAACTAGCCGAGATCCAATAATTAGAACTTTGTTAATCAAAAAAGCTCCACAATGAAATGGTTCTAGCTTTTTTCCTTAGCATGGACTGTAGAATAGATTCGATTCCAGAGCGAAGCATCTTTTTTTGCCCACGCTTGGAAGAGTTTGCGTGCAGGTCTGTTGACCAGAGCTTCCGAAGTAAAATAGTCTACAAAAGCCTTAGGATCTTTCACCGTTTGCAAGTGGGTGATGTACTGTGGAAGGATAAGGAGTTCAGAACCTTTGGCTCGCAAAACGATTGCTCCTTCGGCCGAGTATATTTCTACATGTGTCACGTCATTTATCCTTCTGTGTTTTCCGAGACTGGCAGTTAGCATCACGTCCCGATGTATTGGTTTGTACTTTGACTTGTGCAGCCGCCTTATGACGCGCACGAAAGACTTCGAACGGAAATTTTTGCGACTTCGCTGTTGGTGAGTATCCAACAACATCATGCAAAAAGAAACCTTTGAGGAAGCGAATCATCTTTTCGAAGTCGACCCACGCCTCTTCTGGTATTTGTACATTGGAACAATCGATCAACAAATGCCATTGTGAATGCCAAAGCATCAGATTGTTCGTCATCTTAGAACGCAGTATCGCAATTTTATCAGAGCTCAGAATCACTGGTTCCGTAAAACTCAGCTCGACATTTTGTTGCTCAAAGTGATTATCCAAATGAATGAGCGAGCGAAAATCTTCGCTACTACGCGCTACACGCTCACGAACACCAATATGGTCCAACCCTTCATCTTGAGTAAGCACGACTTCAAAGGGAAGTGCCTGGTGGCCCAAATCCTCACGATAGCCCCAACCTACGACTTTGCGCAGAAAGAAACGCTTGAGAAACTCAAACATACGTTCCAATGCTGCTGTCATTTCCGAAGATTGATTTTCCAAGCGAAGATTGGTGCAATCGATCAAAGCCTTATAAGGAGAATGCCAGGCCTTGAGCACTTCCGTCCACTGACGGCGCCACTCAACGAGGTCGGAAAGCTCCCCTAAGACAAACTCTTCTGCAAAGCTGACATAGAGTATCTTTTTTTGGAAATCGGATTCGAATCGAATCTGCATAGCGTCCTATTGTTGCTCTACGAAGCGTTTAACTTCGTCTTTCAGTTCAGACCAACGGCCTACGAAGCGGCGGCCATTTAAGTACACCGTTGGGGTTCCGTCAATGCCAAGTTTGATCCCTAGAGAAATATCATCTCTGATTTTTTCAGCAATACCCTTATCTGCTTGGCATGCCTGAACTTGCTCATCGGTCAACCCAAGCTCCTTCACCCACTGCTTGGAGCTGACATCATTCAGTTCGCCTTGTTTGGCGAATGCAATATCATGGTAACTCCAAAACTTCCCATAGCGGCCAGCACAGCGTGCCATCGTTGCTGCTGTACATGCATACTCATGCATCCGATGCTGCAATAGAGAATTACAAGATTGGTCGAGAGGAAAATTGCGATAGATGATTCGTGTTTGCCCAGGATGCGATTGATAAACTTCTTCTAAAATATCACTCACACCTTTGCAACCTGGACACTGAAAGTCGGAGAAAATGATGATGGAGACCTTAGCATCATCTGGACCTTTGCGGTAATCCTCACCAAGTCCCGAGTATTGGTTAAGCGCAACGGGAATGTTCTGAATATCTGCTAGTGTTTTTGGAGCTTCCTCACCTGCAGGATGTGCTACTACCTTTGTAGGCTTTTGAAGCTCCTGCTCCCCAATGATGTTATAGGCTACAAAGACTGAAGCAAAACCAAGAATGGAGGTAACAAGTCCCGTGTATAGCTTTTTAAAGCGAAAAGGCTTGAGAGTAATAAATCGTTTTTTGATACCCCACCACAGCATCAAGCCCTGCCCAAGACTTATAGCGTAGATACTCAGGCAAATCAGACAAAGTGCTCCGATGAACTTGAAGGCCACAAAACCGAGCGTAGCAGAAACAAGTAGTCCAGAGCTCACCCAAAAAGAATAGGCCAGAAGATGCTCCTGACGGTTACCCATACGTCGTATGCTAAACAGCAGCAAAAAAAGAATCGCAATAAAATAGGCTGTGCCCCAAAGACCCCAAGGTAGGGTCAAAAAGCGGCTATACTCACTTAGCTCCATCGCATCGCAATTTACAACTGCGCTAACATTGCAAAAGGCATCGCTCTTGCCATTGGCAAGCACCAGACGATGGTGACGCAAGCTGTATAATGAAACAAAAAGGCCAGCCGTGGCTAAAGATATAGCTCCCAAATGCCAACCACGCGCGTGATCGCTTTCGCGTAAATCTGCTTCTCGAATATCCATGATCGCTTCCCGAAAAATTAGAAGAAAGATCGGCCTACATATAACTTTATAGCCTTGCGGACGCCCAATGGCAAACTTTCTGAGCAGAGTTGTCCACGCCAACATCGCGCTCTGCAGTCCCTGCTTGACAGGATAGAATCGAAATTTTATGCTCTCGCCGCAAGTGGGGAATTAGCTCATCTGGTAGAGCGCATCGCTGGCAGTGATGAGGTGACCGGTTCAAGTCCGGTATTCTCCACCATTTCTTGACAAGCTCCTAACAAGCTTTCTTTTATTCTACGTATATTAGCTCCAATTGCATTAGTTTCTTGCAAATAGGTAAGCTTTCAATAGCCTTCCGTATGGAACGCTCACAATTGATTGGTCGGCTTGCTGACCATTGCTCTGCAGAAGCTGTAGCAATATTCTCCTGATCTGGTGAATTTCTTTCATTCACAGCAGTGATCTTTTGCAAAATCAGATTCGTGGTACATACATTTGGTCTTAGCAAATGAGACTCCTCTCTTACGACTACATCCAAAAGCAAATCATCAACTTTCAATTCCAACAATAAAGATTCCTTTCCCTTCTGAATTGGGAAGTATCCTTTTTTTCCAAGACCTATAAGCCATGTCCAATTGTATGCTGCAATTTCATGTGTGATTGCTAAAGAAATTTCGCAAGTAGAATGATTGATGGTGGTGGCGAAAAGTTGCATTGACCACAAAGTGGTTGCTATCAAAAAAATCTTCACGATATCTCCCAATGTCATTTCTTTTGACACTAGTTCTCACAAACTGAGAGTTGTATGAAACGATTATGCCAACGTAAATGCGTCTAATTTGCCTGTAGAATCGGCTGTTTAAAAAAGGTATAACAACCCTAACCAATCCAAAAAATCAGGAGATTACGCATGTCAAAAACGCGAATCGCTAGTTGTTTATGTTTTTTCGGAATCTGTAGTTGGACCATTATGACGCAGCTTTATGCAAAAGATATTATTTCTGAGATTGCAAGCCAATCTCAAGGAAAAGCGCACAGTTCAGATGTTCCGATTGTTGAAGAAAGGAAAATAGATTTTGAGTTGAATGCAGACTTACTAGCATCAGGGGCTATGCAGCTAGCAAGTATTTTGCTTGATTCAGAAGAATTCAGCGACCCTAAATACAGCCGATACAATTTTGATAATTGGGAACTCAAACACAAAGATCATGCAGTCCTATCAAAGTCTGCTATTGTCTATCAAAATGTAAAACCTAGTTTCTTCTCTTGCCAAAAACTAATTAGCTCCGATTATCTGGAGGTCTCGATGGTCGGAAGTGAGAATAGAGTGGCTGACCGGCAACGCTGCATCATCGAACAGACAACTGATTTTAAAATCAAAAAAGTTACGATGACAACACGCTTATCACACTTTGACTATTCATTAGCGACAGGACACATGCTAAGCCCATTCGAAGCAGATAAAGCAGCTACAAACTTTTCGTTGGATTCACACAAACCCCAAATGATCTCATCAACGTTTTCTGGACCGGATGACGTACAGACAGGCTCCTATGGTGGACGTACCTTTAACCTCTACTACGACATCAACGAGCGAGACACGCTTTGTATCACCTATTCATTAATCACACTCAAGCCTGAAACTTGGATGAAATGGACCGGTGTATGGTCACTTATTCTTAGCAGTGCTACAGAAAATTATCGCGAACGAACCATCAGCGCAAATAGAGCGATACGCTCCTATTTTCAGGGCATGCGAACTGCACACCCGAAGCACGACACCATCCCCTCACACCCAATACATTTTTCGACACTTTCTATTCCTTTCATACCTGCATCTCAGCCAAGATCCTAAGCAGGCTCCTACTCTCATCGACAATCCCCAAGCGCCAAACCTAACACAATCGATAAGCCTGGAGCCAAGATAAGGTTTGCGCTACACTTTGCCATAGGTCAATGTCATATACTTTTTGGACATTTGGAGCTCAGATGAATCGCCTCGGTCTCTTATTTGCATTTGGCATATCTCTAGCTTGTTCAGATACTTTTGCAAGGGAACTGCCTCCCTCTTCAAAAATGCAAGCAGCTATAAACAATATCCAAGATAATTTTGCTATGCAAAAGTCACTAGACAAAAACCCACTAGCGGGTCTTGATTTTCAAGAACTTAGCAGTCGTGGATATCTCTACTACTATAGTGCGCTCGGATCTTGGTTAGAGTCACAAGGACATGATGGATCCAACAAACGCAAAAGCGTTGATGCAGCACTGCAAAGTCTGACTCTAGCAAAAGCATCACCCATCTTTGACTTTGAACGCGTTGAAGCGCTGCAAAATACCCTTCTTAAACTCAAAATCGAATTAGCATGGCAAAGCAAAGATTATTCAACAATTCTCTCAACTATTGAAAAACTTTCGCTTCAAGAACAAAATGACTCACGTTACGTACTTCTCTATGGCGTAGCTCTATTCAACACTAATCAGGAAGCTGCATTTCGGAGACTGGTTCAACAAAACTTTAAAACATTTAACGATGTGATCCTTGTTCAGAACACTCTCCATGAAATTCCGTCTTGGACCCCGATACTTGCACAGATTCAGCCAGAAAAAGAAAAACCCTCTAAAAAAGCACCTCAAGCCTACAATGCATCTCAATCCAAACTACTTGCAGAGCCTAGCATCTCGCTTGCATACCTTCACAAAGATAGTTACAGAACGGATGCACCAAAAATCTTCAAAAGCGCATCGCAACTCTACTTCTCTCTTCTCAAAAAAAAACCTTTATCATCTGAAGAAAAGAAATTTCTCCATACTTTTGAAAAAAGCATGAGATCTTTCTCTCCTAATTTTTTAGATGAACTTATTACAACACATTGGAAGCGCAGAGACTTAGCCATTGCAGAGAATTTAAGCCTAGCATATCTTGGACAGTACCAAGGACATCCCTCATATCCCAAGGTTTTGTACAATTTGGGACGCATTCAAGAAGACCAAAAACTCTACGAAAAAGCTCTTAGAAGCTACCAAAAATTACTTCTCAATTCTGACGACGCTACCTATGCTGAACTCGCTCGTTTCCGAACAGCATGGGTCAGCTACCTTGCAAAAAAATCTAAAAATGTAGCTACACTATTTGCAGACTATATAAGTCAGCACCCAGATGGACGCTATGCTTCAACTGCTGAATATTTTCAAATCCAACTCAATGCAAGCAAACTTTCCAAAGAACAAAATGTGGCAAGCGCACGCAAATTCATCAACAGCTACCCACTCAATTTCTATTCCGTCTTGCTTATGGACGACTGGCAACTACAAGATGACGCTCTTCTGAATTCATTCTCTCAGCAAGCAACCTTGCAATTGCTACAAAAAACATACAGTACATTTCGTGCAGATATTTTTATTCTAACGAGACTTAAAGCCTATAATGAGTTGATTGAGATTGGGCTAAAAGAAGATGCCGCAAAAGTCTTAAAGAGCATACCAACAAATGAATCTAACGATTTGCTTTCGATTTATATTGCAGCAGAATTTGAAAAGCTTGATCACGCCAATGGGCAGGAGTCAACACTTCTAAAAATAGTGAATTCCCAACCTCAACTACGCAAGCAACTTCCATGGAAAGGCCTCTTTCCAGCTTATAATGTGGATTTAGTGCGCAAACAACTTGCCGAACAAAAATCTACTCTGTCTCCATTTCTCATCCTATCGATTATTCGCCAAGAGAGCGCTTTTGATCCAAACGCTCTATCAACAGCAAATGCTACTGGGCTCATGCAGCTTACAGCAGGCACAGCAAAACTGACGGCAAACATGCTTCAACTTAAAACATATGATTTAAGGAAACCTGAAGATAATTTGAAATTGGGCATTAAAAATTTTAGCGAAATGCTTGCGAGATTTAACTATCGCCTTGACTATGCATTAAGTGCATATAATGCTGGTGAGGCCGTAACACGCTTTTGGGTTGACTTGAGAGGCCACTTGGATCCCATTGCATTCATCGAATCCATTCCTTATCAAGAAACTCGTCTTTATGTTAAGAACATTCTTCGCAACTATGCTGTTTATCGAATGCTATATGAAAAAAGACCTGAGCCTCTCGTCTCTTATACTCTAACTGAAGCAAAAGCTGGTTAGGGCAAAGGAGTTGGTTTGCGCTTTTGAATTGCGTATCCAGATCCATATAATGTTTTAATGGTAAGTTCTGAACCTATTTGGGAAAGTGCTTTGCGCACTTCAAATAACTTACGATTTAGAGCATTGTCACTCACAGTTGTCGTTCCCCAACATTTTCTTTTAACCACATCACGAGAGATTGCCTGCCCAAGCGATCTCATGAGTAGAGTTAGGAGACTGACCTCGATGGGTGATACATATTTAATTTTGTTAGTGACAAGATTTTTTATACTGCGAGTGTTTGGATCAACAGACAGATCCTCTGCAGCAATAACTCCACTTTTTTCCCGACTAAATTGGGCTTGTTTTACGAGCATGCGCAGAGCTAATTCATCTTTATTGATCGGCTTAAGCAAAAAATCATCCATACCCACACGGAACAATTCCATGACACTATCTGGCTTGAGATCACCGATCATTGCTATGAGGGGAGATGTAGGCCATTTATCTTTGATGCGATGCAACTCAACTGTGAGTATATTTTGATCCACAAAGTCCGTATCTATAAAGACCGCTGACACTGTATCACTAGACAAGCTCAGTGTATGAATATCAGAAAAAATCTTTGTCATGAGATGTGTTGAAGATTCAATCAGACTTCGACTCGAAGACGTATCCGCATCAAGTACCGCAATATAGGTCACATCCGTGTGGCTCATCTCGCCCTCAATTCGATAATTGTCTCTGGAATGTCCAATATTAATATTGTAAGAGAATTACCAAATTGAAACAATCCGCCTAGAGCTCCAGACTTCTCTTTGTAACTTGAATCTCTAAGTCAAATTGCTTGGGATGTGCTTTATGTAGCAGATTTAGTATGCGTTGGGATTTACAAAACCCTTGATAAGAGTAAGACATAAGATCTTGATGTCGAGCCAAAGAGACCAGTTTTGAATGTAGTACAAATCTGACTCAATTCGCTTTTCAATACTGGTATTTCCACGCCAACCGTTTACTTGCGCCCAACCTGTCATTCCTGCCTTTACTTTATGACGCAACATGTAACCTGGAACGCTTTGCCGAAACTGATCAACAAAAATCGGACGTTCAGGCCTTGGGCCAACAAGGCTCATATCTCCCATGACAACATTAAATAGTTGAGGCAGCTCATCCAAGCTAGATTTACGTAGAAACTTACCAACTGCTGTTACGCGGCTATCACCCTTAGTTGCCCATACAGCTCCGGATGCTTGCTCTGCATTTTTTGCCATAGTTCGAAATTTCAATATATTGAAGGTGCGTCCATCGAGTCCCATTCGCTCTTGCTGATAAAAAATGCTTCCTCTGGAGCTGAGCTTTACTAACAAAGCCGTCAAAATAAGAAGAGGTGAAAAAACCAATATGCAGGCTATGCCCCCAAAAAAATCAAAAATTCTTTTTTGAATACTTGCAATACCTTTAAGAGGACTATCGTGAATATTAATCACAGGATTTCCCTGAATAAGCTCTATCCCAGTATTAAAGCGATCCAGATAAGAGAGATCAGGCATCAACTTGATATCTGGGACTTGCGCAGCAATGGCTTCTAGATGCAAATTCAAAAAGTCCTGACAATCATTCGGCAAAGCTATAATGACTGTTTCACAAGGATTTTTTTTAAAAAAATTTGCCCAATTTTCAGGAACAGCAAAGAGAGACCATTTTTGTTCTTTCGCCAAATTTTGTATATGAGTTATTTGCTCCTCAACAGACGCAATACCAATGAACCCAACAAGCTGAAATCGAGCAAGATCGAAGGAGCTTGCTACTTCAAAAGCTTTCACAAGTATAGGTCCGCTTCCAATCAATAAAATTTTACGAGCAGGATAGTAACGTTGGTAGGCTCGGAGAAATTTGCGCAAAATACTTCGAGCAAAAATGATACTCACTGGTTGTAATACAGCAAAGAGACCAAGTGTTAGACGTGAATAATGGTATTCTTCGTAGAAATAGGTAACTGCAGCAAACAGTATGATCGAAATTAAGCTGTAGCGCACAATAGCCAAGCTTTCAAAAAGAGATGATCTATAGTTTTTTGTCTTGCTATAAAAACCTGCAGAACCAAAGACCACAAACCAAATGATTACTAAAAATGGAATAAGTTTTAGATAGACGGGCCATTGAGGAATTCCCTTAAAAACGGGAAATGGGCCGTAAAAACGTAAATAGTATGCAAGCAACCATGCTGCTAAAATAGACAACAAGTCAAATTTAGCATAGAGCCACCGCACAATTCGATCTTTAGAATGATCCACAACTAAGCTCCCAAGGTCCTGCTGATATGTTCCTGCATTTCTGCAATAAAACGTGATTCCGAAAATGATTCTGCGCTCTGTACAACCTGGTTTAGATCATATTGCGTCAACCGAAAAGATTCTAAACAAGCCGTCAAACTCTCAACACTTTGTGTCTCAAAAAATGCTCCGTTCCTTTCGGGACGAACAACATCGAGCGCTCCACCTGCCCGCAACGCAAGTACCGGAGTACCACAGGCCAGAGCTTCGATTGAGGTGATCCCAAAATCCTCGACACCAGGATAAATAAGGGCCTTTGCATTTCTCATCAGTTGAACCATAGCGTCATCATCTGGAGCTATGCAAAACTCGGTCTTTGGCCCCGCTAGGCTTCGCAAATGCTTCTCACTTGGCCCTGACCCAGCTACCACCAAACGCTGGTTCAGGGCATTTGCTGCCTGTATAGCCAGATCAAAGCGTTTATAAGGGACAAAGGCCCCAGCTACTAGAAAATAATCTTCTTTGCTCTTAAAATTCGGTTTCTTTTGACGAAACCGTTCCAAATCGACAGGAGGATTAACTACGCTAGCATCTCGACGGTAGTAACGTTCTACTCGACTTCTAACAAATTGTGAATTAGCAACAAAAGTATCGACACGACTTGCACTCAAGACATCCCACATTCGCAATTGTGAACAAAGATGATTCACAATTGACGGAAGAATCGGCAAAGCATTTAGGGAGCGAAAATACTCATGACGTTGGTCCCAAATATAACGCATTGGTGAGTGAATATAGCACACGTGCTTAGCCAGTACAGGAGGGATGGCTCCTTTTGCAACACATGACGAAGTGCTCAGAATTAGATCATAGCCCTCGAGATTGATCGATTCGATCAGACTAGGCAAAAAAGGGAGTAGTAGCTTTCGCACCACACGCAGTTGATTCAGCATTGGGGGCACACGGATATCACGTTCACGAAACCATGACGGCAATGCACTAGGATCATAAAACAATGTATAAATAGGAGCTTTGGGAAACATCTTTGCAAAAGATTGCAAAACTTTTTCGCCCCCTCGGTAACTCACCAGCCAATCATGGACCAAGGCAACTCGCAAATTTTTTCCAAAAATATTTTCGCTGTTCATATTGGAATAAGACATAGATTTACTGAACTTTCCTATTCACAATAAAAATTTAGGACTCATACAACACCCCATTAGGAAGAAACTACCCCGTCCGCCATTTGCTCTGGCTGGAATAGTTAGGCTATGATTATAGATGAACCCACACTGATCATTACAGTTATTTCGACATATAAGACTGATTTTCAATGCGCATGCGCACAGCCTTCCCAATATGTAGTAGGGGAAGGAACAAAAGGGGAATGCCCCTCGGAATCGACGATGAACAACAGGATGTCATTTCAGATTGATTCATAAAAACGCGCAACTCCTGCTGCCACCAGTAGCGCTTCAAACAGCTTGAGGAAACCCGAGCAATGGGCATAGCGCATGTAGATTCCGAAACTTCGAATGTGATTCAAAACAAATTACTTGGGGAGACCCCAAGCAAGGACAATGAGAATTGGCGTGAGCTTTTTCCGGAAATTATTGGAAGAAGCCCAGCGCTTTTGGATGTTCTCAAATTAGTCGCAAAGATCGCTCATTCGAACAGTGCCGTCTTGATCTTAGGTGAAAGCGGTACAGGAAAAGAACTTGTAGCTTCAGCGGTTCATCGGCTATCCGAACGTCGACATCGTAGCTTTGTCGCAATCAACTGCAGTGCGATCCCCGAGGATCTATTGGAAGCTGAGCTTTTTGGTCATGAAAAAGGTGCTTTTACTGGAGCAGATCGCAAGCGTATCGGACACTTTGGAATTGCAGATGGAGGGACCATATTTCTCGATGAGATTGGTGATATGACTCCACGCTTGCAATCCAAGCTTTTGCGTGTTTTGCAAGAGAAACAGTATACACCCGTTGGAAGCAATACTGTCAAAAGTATTGATGTTCGTATCATTGCTGCAACAAACAAAGACCTCGAAAGCGCTGTCAAAGCTAACGAATTTCGACTGGATCTATACTATAGGTTAAACGTATTGCCTATAAAATTACCGACACTCAGTGAGCGTAAAAGCGACATAGAACTATTACTCGAACATTTCTGTGAGCAGATGAATCGTATACACCTGCCCAACCCTGCGTGTTGGTTTGATCCAAGTGCAGTCGAAGTGCTTAGCCAGTACCCTTGGCCTGGAAATATTCGTCAGCTACAAAATCTTGTGGAACGATTAGTCATCACACACACTGGTGGCCGCATTAGTGCAAACGATCTACCAAAAGAATATTCTACGCAAGATACAGCTTCGCCTCCTATTGTAGCAGCTTCCACACCCGAACATGCGACTCCAGTAATACACCGTCAGGGAGCAAGTGCCAAACTCCCTGTTGAAGGTATAGACCTTGATGACTACATTGAAGCCTTGGAAAACGAACTTATTCGTCAGGCGTTGGATCGCACCAACAATAACAAGAGCCAGGCTTCCAAGCTCCTAGGGATGAACCGCACGACTCTTGTTGAAAAATTGAAGAAGCGCAATGTTTTCAGTCAAGCAGACTAGCTCAACCTCATCTCTTATAGAGTCAGTACTTCTTTAGCTTTCTTATCCACTTTTGCATCGACAATTTTGATGAAATTATCGGTGAAATTTTGCACCTCTTTTTGAAGACGAAGCGACTCATCTTCAGCGATCTCTTTATCTTTCTCAGACTTCTTGATCTTCGCATTGAGGTCTTGGCGAATCTTTCGAACTCCAACCTTGGTCTCTTCACCGACCTTATGAACCGTCTTTGCTATTTCCTTACGACGTTCTTCATTGAGCGGAGGAATAGGGAGACGAATGACGTTGCCGTCATTATTAGGCTGAATACCAATATCAGCGATCTGAATCGCTTTTTCAATTTCGCTCAACGTTTTTTTCTCAAACGGAGAAATAACAATTGTTCGCGCATCAGGTGTAGAAACTGAAGCAACCTGATTTAATGGTGTAGGCGTACCATAATAATTGATACGAATACCATCAACTATAGAAATTGATGCTCGTCCAGTGCGAACCTTCGTCAATTCTTTTTCAAGAAATTCAATCTTCTTTTTCATTTGCTCATCACAGCTTGCGATGATGGGGTGCATGTTTGCCTCCTGTCAAAATATTACTTACTATCGAACCGTTGTTCCTACGGATTTTTCTTTGAGAGCTCTGAGTACACTTCCCTTTTCTTCAAGTTTGAAAACCTTGATAGGAAGCTTCCCTTCCATGCACATGGTAATGGCCGTAGCATCCATCACCTTCAACTCCTTAGCGATAACTTCCAAGTAAGTTAGGGAATGGAATTTCTTTGCATCTGCATTTTTTTCTGGATCATGGGTGTAAATACCATCCACCTTAGTAGCTTTAAGGATGATGTCACATTCAACCTCCAGAGCACGAAGACTTGCTGCCGTGTCGGTCGTGAAATAAGGGTTTCCAGTACCACCCGCAAAGATCACGACTCGTCCTCGTTCAAGATGCTTAATTGCCTTACGACGTATGTAAGGTTCAGCAAGCTCGGGCATATGAACAGCTGTAAGTACACGTGTTTTAATTTTATGACGATTCTCGAGAACAGCCTGCAATGCTAAACCATTGATGCAGGTTGCCAGCATCCCCATATAATCGGCTGCAGATCTCTCCATCCCGAAGTCATCAGCAAGCGAGCCACGAAAAATATTGCCACCACCGATGACAACTCCTACCTCGAAACCGTTGCTATGCAACTCGGCAATTTCTCCCGCAACTAGTTCAAGAGCAGCCGTGCTCAACCCGTGTTTCTCTTCTCCACCCAGCATTTCCCCGGACAGCTTCAACAGTATACGTTTGATCTTTTCGATAGATGCAGGCACCAATTTCTCCCTAAGATTGGATTCGGAGTTTGTCTTTAGTTCTAAATTTACTCTAAAAAAAACCCTGGTTACCCAGGGTATGTTCTTACTTTACAAGTTCCGCAACTTCTTGCTGGAAGTTGCCTTTGGTCGTCTCAATACCTTCACCGAGTTGGAATCGGATAAAGCGAACAGCTTTTAAGCCATTAGCCGTATTTTTGATATGCTGGCTAACAGAAAGCTTTGGTTCCTTAACAAAAGGTTGGTCAAGCAAGCAAGCTTCTGCATAGAATTTATTGACTTGTCCCTCGAGAATTTTTTCTGCAACAGCTGCTGGCTTACCTGATTCAGCCAATTGCTTGCGCAGTACATTTTTTTCTTCTTCGAGCTCAGCTGCACTGATCTGACTACGTTCCATATAACGTGGAGCACTTGCAGCAATATGCATTGCAACATCACTCGCTAATTCGGCTGTTTTAGCATCGCGTGTACCTTCCATAACGACAAGAGCACCGATCTTACCTTGCATATGGTTGTAGCCTGCGATGAAACCGTTAGGAACGTTTACATACTCAACTCGACGAAGATTGATATTTTCTCCGATAGTTGAAACGAGCTGAACGAGTTCATCTTCGACAGCACCTTTGCTGCCAAGTTTTTCTTTTTTCATGGCATCAACGGAGCTGATTTTTCGCGCCATAGCGAGTTCTGCAAGTTGCTTAGCCATATCACGGAAAGATTGGTTTTTGCCTGCGAAGTCAGTTTCGCAATTGAGTTCGACAATGGCTGCTTCTTTGTGATCAGAGCTGACAATAAATTCAACCATACCTTCAGCTGCAACGCGTCCAGATTTTTTTGCAGCTTTAGAAAGGCCTTTTTCTCTGAGCAAGGTGAGTGCGCGCTTAAGATCGCCATCACACTCTTCCAGAGCTTTTTTGCATTCCATCATGCCGACGCCTGTCGATTCTCTAAGTTCTTTAACTTGAGCTGCTGTAATCATAATTTTCTCCAATTAAAATGAACGCACCATGAGGTGCGTATGTCGTTATAGATAGAAGAGCACCTAGATATATTAAGATCTACGAATCCCACTTTCTTGTGAAATTCATTATCTAGACCCTAATACTTAGGCACACACTGATCTACTCTTATTGTTTTTTCTTCATAACCTTTACAGAATGACCTTCTTTATCAAAGATCGTTCCTTCTTGGGTTTCAAAGCTTGGTTTTTCATCGGAGTGGCCTTTGTGACGGCTACGACCTTCGATGCAAGCATCTGCAACGGCCTTAACAAAGATTTGCAAAGACTTCAAACTATCATCGTTACCTGGGATTGGAAAACCAATGCCGGTAGGATCAGAGTTGGTGTCGGTGATAGCAACGATGGGGATACCCAATTTTTTTGCTTCTTGGATTGCAATGTGTTCTTTGTGAGCATCCGTGATGAAGATTGCCTTAGGAAGACCTGGCATATCTTTAATACCGCCCAAGTTGCGCTCAAGTTTTTCGCGTTGACGCTCAAGGTTGATCGCTTCTTTTTTTACGAGCTTAGAATAAGTACCGTCGGTTGACATTTTTTCAAGGCGACGGAGTCTGCTGATGCTTTGACGAATTGTGTTGTAGTTGGTGAGTGTTCCACCGAGCCAACGGAAGTTGACATAGTACATGCCGCAACGTTTTGCGTTTTCGGCAACTGTGTCACGAGCTTGTCGTTTGGTACCAACAAAAAGAACGTGTCCGCCCTTAGATGTCAGTTGCTCAACAAACTCACATGCTTTTTTAAATGATCGAACTGTTTTTTGAAGATCGATGATGTGAATACCATTGCGTTCCCCGAAAATGTAGGGGCGCATGTTGGGATTCCAACGACGGGCCTGGTGACCGTAATGGGCGCCGGCATCGATAAGTTCTTTCATAGTCACTGAAACTGGCATGATTTATCCTCTCAAATCAAAAGGTTAGTGTCAGCCCCCAATGGTGTTTCTCAAGAAACACACCTTTTGTTGGGCAGGGGCCTACGTTTTAGAATATGGTTCAAAGCACGATTCATACTGAGAAAACGCATGAAAGGCTAGCCGAAAATGAGGTAGGCAAGGCGCTAAGCTTCCGAAGGCCGCCAATATGACTCGCGGTAAGAGATGCAAGAATGTTCAGCCAAGGCTTGCAAAGCATGGTGTCTAACTATATAAGGGAATCTTATTCTTGCTTCCAATAGCAACCGAACCTATTTTTTTTCTGAAGGAATAAGCAATGCCAGTACCAAAGTACCGGACTTCCGCATCTCGTAGAGATCAACGCCGTTCGCACCATGCTTTGAAGGCAAAAAGCCTATCAAACTGCCCAAATTGCCAAGAAGTGAGAAAACCTCACCATGCTTGCCCATCTTGCGGACATTACAAAGGTCAGCAAGTTGTTGAACCTCGCGGCTTCGGACTCGGAGCCAACGCAGCGGATTCAATTGAAACAAGCTCTGAGAGCTAACCATGCCAAAAATGCTGGCGATGTTTCCTGGCCAAGGGTCTCAGTCTGTAGGCATGGCCAAGGAACTTCTGGAACAGTTTCCTGCGACTCGTGTTCTTTTTGAAGAAGCGGAAGATGCTACCCGCTTACCCATTCGTGAACTTTGTAATGATGGTCCCGAAGATAGACTGCAACTGACCGCAAACCAGCAACCCTGCATACTAACGGTCAGCGTGGCTATGTGGGACGTTCTTCGCAATGAAACCCATTTCGCACCAGCACTTTTTGCCGGGCACAGCCTTGGTGAATACTCTGCCCTTGTAGTGAGTGAAAAGCTCACACTATGGGATGCTGTGCTATTGGTAAAGCTTCGTGGTGAAGCCATGCAGGCAGCCGTACCGGAAGGTAAGGGAGCCATGGCCGCTATTTTAGGAGCTGAGGAAAAGGTCCTTGTCGAGACGTGTAAGAGCATTTCTGAAAACTCAAATGGTTCTGTTGAGGTTGTCAACTTCAACAGTCCAAGTCAGCAGATTATTTCTGGCTCAAAAAAAGAAGTGCAGCAAGCCATTGAGATGCTCGCTGCTAAAAAAATTCGAGCCAAGCTACTTCCCGTCAGCGCACCTTTCCATTCCTCATTAATGACACCAGCAAAAATGAAGATGGCACCTCTTCTAAATGATATCTCTCTCAAAGATAGCTCACTGCCCGTGATTGCAAACCTCACTGGTAGCATTGAGCAGCCTTACAAAATCGAACTTCTCATTGAGCAAATTGACCATCCAGTACTCTGGACCAAGACGATGGAAACTGCGGTCGAAAACGAATGTGAGCTTCTTGTTGAAGTCGGACCTGGCTCCGTACTATCAAGTCTCGCAAAACGTTGGTTGCCAGAGACTGTTCGATTTATGAATACTGCAAAACTGTGTGAAACAGTTAGTGCATTGCAAGCCCTCACCAAAAATCGCTAAGCCTAACAATTGTCGTCATCCCGAGCAAAACGTAGTGGAGCCAGGGATCGTCTACATTGAGCTGCGTAAGATCTTCGACGAAAGCTTCGATGTAAAAGCACCTGGCTAAGCAGGCGATCCCTCGATGGAGCCTGCCCTGAGCGTAGTCGTGGGGCCTGCTACGCAGACTCCGAGAGTATGCCTTAGCCCATACTCACCAGCTCAGCAATATCCAAGACTTCCACTTCTTTTTCTTTGCTATGAGCCGCAATTCCGTCACGCATCATAGTCATACAAAATGGACATGCTGTCGCAATTGTTTTTGCCCCGGTAGCAAGGGCCTCACGTGTTCGGTTAACATTCACACGTTCTCCCTCTTTTTCTTCCATCCACATACGAGCACCACCGGCACCGCAGCAGAATCCTTTTTCTTTATTGCGAGGCATCTCACGCAATTGACCTTCTTTGGTCGCATTTGCAAGAGCCAGACGAGGTTCTTCGTAAACATCATTATGTCGACCTAGATAACAGGAGTCGTGGTAGGTCATACTTTCAACAGTACCCGCTTTGGGCTGAATTTTCTTTTCGCTAATGAGGCGTTGGATTAGTTCACTGTGGTGAATAACCTCTTGGGGTTGGAAGCCAAAATCTGGATATTCATTTTTAATGGTATTAAAACAGTGTGGACATCCGGTCACAACTTTCTTCACATTATATTTTTTAAAGGACTCGATATTCTCCTTGATCTGCATATCTGCTAGATATTCGTTTCCTGCACGACGAGCTGTATCTCCATTGCAACGTTCTTCGGTTCCTAGAATTGCGAAACTTACTTTTGCATCATTTAAAACGTTGCTGATTGCTCGCGAAACCTTCTTGTAGCGCTCATCAAACGAGCCCGCACATCCAACCCAAAAGAGATACTCAACCTCTCCTTTAGTATCAGCCATAGTTTTAACATCCAACCCTTTGGCCCAATCTGCTCGTTGCGATTCGTTAAAGCCCCAGGGGTTAGACTGCCCTTCAAGGTTTTGCAACGTCGTCTGAAGTTCAGCAGGTACGTTTCCTTCAGTCATAGTCATAAAGCGACGCATATCAACAATTGCTGGAATGTGTTCGATATGGAGGGGACATGCATGCATACATGCACCACAGCTTGTGCACGCCCATAACTCTTCTGGAGTGACAATCTCTCCGATCAGTTTTTTTCGTTTTTCTACGGGATGCTCAGTTGCATCCAACATTGCTTCTTTGATGTCTTTGATAATACGACGAGGGTCCAGAGCCTTACCGGTTTGATTTGCGGGGCAAACTGCTGTGCAACGTCCACATTCCACACAAGCCATACCATCAAGCATTTGCTTCCAAGTAAAACCGTCTGCTGCTCCTACACCAAAGGACTCTGCATCTTCCGCAAATTTCATAGGACGCAGACGACCGCTTCCTTTATGACTCTTAAAGAAAATATTAGGCCATACCCAAATCAAATGCTGATGCTTTGAATAGGGAAGAAAGCACGTAAAACTAAAAAGAATCACCACATGCAACCACCAGATCACCGTAGCAACCAGGCTCCAATGTTCGGGGCTATCACTCCATCCGAAGAGTATGCGCGCAAGTTGCGGAGCGATCATCAGAACACCGATATCTTGTGTTTCGTTGGCTTGCACTCCAATATAAAGCAACGCAGTACTTACCAAGCCTCCGATCAATCCAAGGACAATGTAGGCATCAATCCTTGACTGAGAAGCAAGGCCTGAAAAACGTTTAGGAGGAAAAAACAAGCGGCGAGCGATTGCAAAAAGAATTGCGGAACTCACTAGCGTATTGGTCCACTCTTGGCTCACCGCATAGATTTTATAAAAAGGATTAGCTGTACCAAGCCAATGATGAAGTGTAGCTGAAGGGAATACACCACTAAGCAGCGTCTCAAGTGTCCCCAAGGAGACGATGAAAAAACCCCAAAAAATAATCAAGTGCATAGTTGCTGCACCCAAATCCGTATACATCCGTCGCTGCAAGAGTCCTTCAACCACAACATCACGGATACGTGACAATACGTGATCAAAACGCGGCTCTTCAAATCCTTGACCAATGGAGGTCATCTGCAACCAACGTCTGCGAATGGAATAAGCAAAAAACGAGAAGACCGAGACGGCAAGAACAGCAAAGATAACTTGACTCACTTTTTCCCCCACATGCTCAGGATGAGATTCAGCGAAGACAACTTAGCAGAAAGTTCGTTTTCTGGCTCTTCTATTTTATTTGATGCAGCATGCGATGCGTATCCCACTCAATTTTGGTCCTAAGAACCTCGTAATTGAGCTGATTGAATTCATCAAGGTGGGCTAAGTAGGTTGGTTCAAGCAAAGCTCGACGTTGTATATTTTTGCGTATTCCCTTGCGACGAACTTCTTCAACAGCTTTATGAAAACGCTGGGGAAGCAGCCCTCTTAGACGGGATAAGACCTGTCGCTGCTCCAAGAGCTCACGCCCCCACTTGGAAAGCTGGTGGCTAAGCTGTTCCTTATTAAGGTGGGTGTGCATCATCGAATCATTCTCTTTAAAAAGTTATTAAGAAGAGCTCTACTCTCTCCCTCGTA
Organism: uncultured Pseudobdellovibrionaceae bacterium; assembly: GCA_964635325.1. Classification (GTDB taxonomy): domain Bacteria; phylum Bdellovibrionota_B; class Oligoflexia; order Oligoflexales; family Bog-1112; genus BOG-1112. The sequence goes on along the minus strand of CAZWOL010000010.1, from coordinate 22,269 downwards.
ATCGGATTTGACAACTTCGTCCAGAACTTCTTCTCTATAGCGAGGGTCGACCCTATACTCATGCTGCGTTTCTATATCGCCTCCAATAATAGAACGTCCATAATAGCTATCTTTGCTATTGCGACGGTCTCGGCGAGTCTTTTTCTGCTGATCCTCTTTAGCTTTCTTCGCCGCCTGATGCAGAAGCCGACTCGACAAATCAGCAAAGCTCTCAGCCGCTATGAAGTCTCCGGAATTGCCTTTTTCAATAGTTAGCTTCATTGCCTCTACAGCTGCACTCAGTCGCTCTGCAGATTCAGGAGCTAGAGCCTTAAGCTTCTCTTCTAACTTCAGGCCTGCTGCAACATTTGTATTTTCATGCATCCGTGCAGCAGCCCAATTCTCTTCCAAGATTGAACGAGTTTTTGAATCTGCACCATGCATGAGCTTGGAGACGTTAATTTGTCGTTTCTGTAACTCTTGCAACTCATCTCGAGCCGAAGCCAAACCTTTCTGACGTTGCTTTTCTAAGCTCTCATGTTCCTTGTCTTCCTGAGCCTCAAGGGAATCTATCCACTGACGATAGGACGATACCGTCTCCGCTAAGAGCCTTTCAGATCGTTGCTTTGAATTTTGATTCGTCAAATTCGTTTGCATAATTTCACGAATGGCATTGGAAAACATTTCCCCTTCCATTACTTTCTTTTTCATCTTCAAATTTTCTGGGTGTAGCAATCGTTTTACTCTGACTTTCCATCGCTTTTTTCGATCACTCAGAAAATCTAGTAATTTTTCTGAAGCAAGACGACTGACCGCACTTGATGGGCCATCACTCTGCAATAGACGAGATAGACCTCGAGCTGCTACAAAGAAGTCACGATCTCGCTCACGATCATCAAGCATTTCATGCTCTTCAAGAAACGCACCCATACTACTATTCAACGCATAGATCTTCTTTAGGTCTGGTTCTGAAATTGTTTGCTTTAGTAGAGTAGAGATATTTTGAATTTGCAGACGATCTAATGAATCAAAGAATGGGCTTTCACCTGCATCTTTTTGGATACGATCCATAATTTCAAGTGTATCATTTTTCAAATTAGCGTTCGCTTTTGAAAGCGCAGCATCCAAAGACTCTTTAATTTCGCGTAAACTGCCCAAAGTCTTTCGATAACGCCCATAACTACTAATGGTTTCAATAACTAGAGGCGCACTATAACCCACTCCTGGATTAGGAACTGCACGATCAATTCCTTCCGCTCTAATTTCAATACTTGCTGAATCTGCTTCTACGTAACGCTCCAGTGACAACGAATGCTGAACATCCGCCTGCAACGTATCATCACCACTGACTGTTTGGACTGACTCACGGTACTGACGGCCATTTACATTCAAAACAATATTGATTTGCTGCAAAGGATTTTTCGAGTGTGCTGTAATAAGGAGGTTGACAGGTTTATCATCAGGCCAATCTTTAGCAATCGCTTCTGTTGCTTGCAGGGTAAGCTCGGGAAAAGGTGCCCGAGCAACTTCAATATCAGCGATAGCTTTAGAACTAAAATCTCGGATGAACAGAAGCGCAGTCTCCGACACGGAGAACTCCATACGATAAGCATGTTCACCATCGATCTGCTGTGGACTCAATTGAAAACTCTGTAGAGGTTTCTCATCACTAGACTTGCTAAGGTCTACAGATGGAGCTTGCTCACGAAATGGCACCAAATAAGTGAGTTGAATGAGATTATTCCGGGAGAGCCTGATCTTTTTAAGATTAGCAGAATCTAGATAGATAGGTTCACCAACCTTTGCATCAGAATCACCCTGCAATACAGCAAGATAGACTCCCGCATGAGAAGCCGATTTTACAAGACTCCAAATATTAGACAAAAATGCCGAGCCTGTCCATGTCCACATAAAGCATGTTAGAACAAATGGCAGCAAAAGCGCGCTGAATTGATTCCGAGCTCTTCTCCACTCCAAATGACGAAGTTCGAGTAAAAACTCTTCAAATCGAGCAAACCAAAGTAAACGAAACTCTGCATTATCCCAACTTTTGGGATCATAAATGGAAGGACGAGAGTCTGGATAACGCATATCCATCCAAAGTAGGAGAGAGTCCTGACGAAGATGAAACGGTTTCCAATCATAAAAGATAAGCAGTATAGAAAAGCTTAGAATTCCGAGCCAAACACTACTCTGCGTTGCTTCAGGATTCAGCCAATACCAGCTTAGGGTTATGCAAAGCGCCAAAAGAAAAGCTGTCAGAACATGGAATACAAGACATAATGCGTAAAATACATGTTTTAGGCGCCAGATACGAGAACCTAAAATGACGACAGGATCCAAAGAATTCTTAGGACTGACTTCCATATTTTTTTAACCAAGGAATGAGTATTTTCAATACACCTTGAAGAAATTCTTCACTGAGAGTGAGCAACTGATGCCCTTCATTATCAAACATATGCATCGACATTTTGTCTTCGTCTTTATGCTTCGAAACCAAACGCTTCAAAAAATCATAGCGGCAAATGGGATCAGCTCCAGGACATAACAACAATGTAGGTATACTCACACGAGAAAACAGTTTATGCGAACGTGAAATCGCAACAAGCAACTCCTGAGTAAAATAAAGAGGTAAACGTCGCTTACGCTTTTTAAGATCTTTTTTTGCAGGGTCTGAAAAATGAAAGGATAACCAACGTGGCGTCGGCAAAAATGGAGCAACTTTAGCAAGCGTACGAATCGCAAATCTTCGAAGAGGATGCACATTTACATGTAAAGAAAAAAGTGGAGAACTAAAAACGACTGCTGAGCAAAATTTACTAAAATTCTGTACGAAATAAAGACAAACAAGTGAGCCAACTCCCTGACCAACAATGATCGGACGCTTGCCTAGCTCTTTATGTTTGATCCAAGCAACCACTTGCAGAAGATCACTTGCGAGCGTCTCAAAGTTCAGCATAGATGAACCTTTGAGTAGCTTCGATTGAATGCGCATCTCAAAACAGTATACATTAAAGCCTGCGTTCGCTAGCTCCTCTGCAAACCGCACATAGTCATCTGTCGATTCATCTAAATCATGCACAAGAACTATAGGAATAGTTTGGCTACGTTCCTTAGGTGAGATCCATCCTTTGATAAATAGCGATGTCCCGCTATGGTCCACGGGACAAACATAGACGATGGTTCGAAGCTTGGCGTCTTGTTCTTTGGAATCCATTTCTTTTTTCTCAGTTCAGAAGGCGAATCATTGATCTCTGCAAAGACAATCCCTAAGCAGTCCCTGCTCCCCCGAGGCAGATGAAAGGGTCGCCTGCTTAGCCCCTGTGAGCATCGAATCGGATCAGATTGCATATGCAGTCATCAATAATTCGATTATAGCAGATGATGCAATGGCGATTTATTGACTAAAGGGCAGAAATCCCGTAAAAGCGCTATATGTTCGAGACTTTCTTTTGGGGGTGTCACGGTTTCGACATGTGCGGCTGGAGCCTATGAGAGCATGTCCAGGGTGGAAACGTAACCTGGTTAATTACGCGTTTCATGCCTTAACTGGCAACGTTCAATTAAAAGCTGCCTAATTAGGCAACTCAGCCCTATACTGCTGCCGGAGCGGTATAAAGGCTGTCATGTCCCGGCTCAGGATGAAGGTTGCATCTCGGAGGCTTTCATCTAACACTTTCCCAAGATGCGGATTGGGCAGCCTGCTAGTGGGCGTCCCAGTCAAGAGGACAAACTGCTAGACAAACATGTAGCGCTTAGGGTGGCCCCGGATATGGACGCGGGTTCAACTCCCGCCACCTCCACCATTTAACCTACCGATATTGTTAATAAAATAACAAAAATCCAAAAGAGAGTCCAACTTTAGTCCTACTCTCTACCTCCGCCTGAAGCCAGGCTAATCACGTTATCTGGCAAAGCCTCAGACTCAAAATCAAGCACGTCCGTAGCGCCTTTTAGGTGCTCTGGGGACAAATGGGCGTATCTCTGAGTCGTCTTGAGGTCTGCATGCCCCAGCAGCACTTTAACGTCGTAGATTGGGGTTCCAGCCATTACCAGATGGCTAGCAAAGGTATGGCGTAGGTCATGGAACCGAATCCTTTGCACGCCAGCCCCTTCACAAAGCCGGTCCATAATGCGGTGAGCATGAGACCAGGAGAAGGCCCCTCTCGGCACCACATAATCCGAATCCCGTCTTGCCAAGAGTTCAACCAGCACGTCTCGCAAAGGCTTGTTTATTGGTTCCTGACGGGCTTTCCCACCTTTCGTACCTTCTACGACTAACCTGCGTGCATTACAAAACTTGCGTTTCACCAAGATGGTTCCACGTTCCAAATCCACACAATCCCATTGCAGAGCACGAATTTCTCCCAATCGCAGTCCAGAATAGAGTGCAATTGCGAAAACTGGATACATTTCAGGAAAGCTTTCCTTGGTGTAAGCCATGAATCGCTTTCCTTCCTCCAGAGTCCAAAAAAGAGTTTCGGTCTCAGGTGCTTTTAGCTGTCGTACGCGAGCTACCTCATTTTGCCTAACGAATCCCCAACGAACCGCATCGGTAAACATCTTCTTCAAAAGACCAAGGCAGTTATTACAGGATTTAGGAGAAAGCTTCTGGTCCTTTAAACGATAAAGCCACAACTCAACTCGATGTGGTGTGACGTCCATCAGTCGCAAATTACCCAAGGTAGGGAGAATTTGAATCCTCAGCATTTGTTCATCACGCTTCACAGAAGTAGGTTGCTTCTGATGTCTCGCATAGTTCTCAATCCAATATGTTGCAAGCTCACTTACAGTCATCCTGATATGGGTTGAACTACCACCTGAAGCCAACAATTCCTTTTGCGAGGTTAACCAACGCTCTGCGTCAAGCTTTCGCAAGAAGGTCTTTGAAATTTCTTTGCGACCAGGCGCCAAAAAACTAGCGACATATGCAAAGCCATTTTTTCTTTTTCGTTTTCTAATTGCCATTATTTGTTCTTCCTCATCACGAGGATTCCCAAACCAACCAAGAAAACCCATTCAATTGTCAAAGAACAGAGTTTCCCTATATCATTTTGCATTGGGAAACTCCTTAGCTTTATTTTTTATCCACTCTTGAATTTGCTCTTCATCATAGCGGACCAGCCCATTTATCTTTGCATACGGGATAAGACCCTTGTAACGCCAATTATTCAAGGTTTTAGTAGATACCCCGAGAATTTCTGACAGCTGCTCAGAGGTGAGCAGAGTACTTATCTTGGCGTTTCCGTTTTTCTTGGTGGCATCTTGTGTAACTATTGATGCTGCAGGGTCACGAGTAAGACCCAGGAGAGAGTCATTGGTAGACTTTGGTAGTTGCATATTGTTTCAACCTCAGACCCAAGTCGAAAAAAAATTTGAATGACCGGGCCCTTTTTATCGGACCAGTGATTCAAATTTGCCCACAGGTTTCGACTATTTGTCTAAAGCTGAGCCGTAAGTACAGCTAACCATCTTTAATTACGCTAGCATAAAACCTCGCCGAAATAAAGATATTTTTTTATCAAAAAAACCCTTCATATACAATCGCTTATAAGCCTAAAAACCATGAGCAGCAAGGTTTTTTATCATCAACCATCACGTCACACTTCAAGAATCGATAACCGTTTCCCGAGAAGAGTAAGGGAGGTCAGAAAATGCAAGACACCTTCAAAGATAAACGCACTAGCCAACAATCCGTAGACTATCTCCTAATCCGCTCTGGGCAACTGTCTATATTAGGATCTTGCATTCTACAGGCGAATGAAAGCTCCGATGATGCATTTCTTAGGTTTATTCAAGAAAAGATTGACGCTCCAGATTTTCTTCAAATACTCAAGGCAGTGACAAGCAACACTACAAACATCCATAGACTATCAGACAGAGTTGTCGCAGACATTTTAAAAGGCCTGGTAAATGACGGATGGGAGTTGTACTCGTTTGACTATGAGACAGAGGAGGCCATCCTTCTCTTGTCAAATCCGGAGGGGACTTACATGGGCACCGAATGCACTCTTACTTTTTGCATATCCGGAGCACCTAACCACTAAATCAGGATTTCTCTTTGGCTAGTGTTCGACGTGCTTCCTTAAGTAGGTTAATCGCATAATCTACGCCTTTTATTTCGATTGGAAGCGCACTGCTATCCGGTCCGTGGTCAGGGATAGCTATAGGCTTTCTCTTCGCCCCTTTAACAGGTTGCAGCAAGTCAACTGCCTTACATTCCAGTGCTGTCGCAATAGATTCAAGCGTGTCCATCGTGATATTCTGAGCAGAATTTTCCAAAAAATTTATGTACCTAATTGTCTTACGACATCTATCCGCTAGTCCCTGTTGAGTTAATCCAAGCTGCAACCTACGGTTTTTTATGTTCTTTGACGCATCTTCCTTTAGAGCCATTACCACCCCCCATTTTTAAGGATAGTCGGGTGGAAATATTGTCGTAATGGCTTTATATTTCTATGAAATCATATTTCTTAAGAATTTAGACTTCTTATCCGATTAGAAAGTGGGGTCTGTTTTAAAAAGAACGGAATCATTCTCGGAGGTAAATTAATCATGAAATTTATTTTTCAGTTCAGATTCGTCGCTATAGTGTTCACTCTATTGCTTGCAGAAGCCTGCACCACTCCTGCTAAAAGTCCAGAATCTCAACCCGACGTAGTTCTTTCTCGAATCGATGGTCTCGAAAAAAGACCTGAGTGGCTAAAGGAATCCGAGCCTTTCAAGATTGCGAATGGCAATGTTATTGCACTTGGCTCCACGACGATACCTGCGGATAACCGCGTAGAGGCCGGGTATCGCATAGCTGAGAACAACGGAAAGGGAGCCATAGCTAGCGCAATTGAATCACGTCTTGAGTTCGTCTTTCAAAATGCAGAAGAAGGAACTGGCATGGACAACACTCAAGCTCGTTATATAGGAGCTGAAGCTAGCAAACTAGTAACGTCATCCCTTCGTCAAGATAAGCGGTATTACGAAAAGGTTGCGATGACACAAGACGACGGCTCTCGAGTAACGAAATATCGAATCTTCACAACCGTTGTCATGCCGGAGGCTGACTTTAAGCGGGCCGTTTTGGAGGCAATAAAACGATCCCAAGGAAGTGGTTTATCTGAGAGCTTTGCTAAAAAAGTCGACCAGCAATGGGATAAATTTGTAAACGGAGAACAAAAAGATGAATCAGAGAAATCGAAATAGACAAATATCTACTCTGATTCTTATTCTTACTGGTTTGGGATGTAACTTTGCGCACGCCGAACCTCCATGGGCCTCCGCGCCACCAATGCAGACTGGAACTATATTTTTGGTTGCATGCAAGGGTGAAGGACCTTCATTGGACCTTGCACGAACCGAGGCTATCAATGGTTGCAAAATCTCTGCTAGCAACCAAATATCGGCGCAAACAAAAATCAATTCACTAAGTATAGAAACAGAGAAGGACGTCTCGCTGCATGTAGAAATAGAAACTGTCTCTTCTTTGAACGGTCTGACCTGTCAAGAGCAGAAAGAAGACCATGAAGGAGGAGATGGTCACTATATAATTTTTGTTCAGTGCAAATTCGATTTATCCAAGGTTTCCACCAATGATGACAAGACTAGCGCCAAAGAACCACCGAAAACCGTTAGCAATCAGTCTGATTTAACCAAGGTGAAGTCAGGTGCTTCTGAAGGAAAATCCACTTACCAAAAAAGCGAAATCAGCACCATCTCAATTGCCTGCATTCCGAAATGTGATTCTTTACTAGTAAAGGGCCCCAAGGCCAGAACAGTTCAATGCGTTAGCAATCCCGTCGAAATCACTTTATACCCGGAAGATATCGAAGTCATTGCGCGAGCTAAGGGGTTCAAACCAAAAGTCATAACATTAACTGGAAAACAGGGGGCGAATCTGAATGTTCAAATCGATTTTGACGAGTAAAATTATTTTGCTGGCATGCATGATGCTATTCATTTCTTGCGTTCACAGTAGTGGGGAATTTTATGATACTGATATTGGGATAGCCTCTACTAAGGAGAACTTTGTAGCGCTGACGAAAGTCCAAGATTCGAAAAATGATGCCGAAAGGCAGCATAGAATCAGAGCATATTTTTGCACTGAAAAGAAACCGAAAAGAGCAATAATAAATCGAATCAGAGTCTATGTTCCAAAACTACAGGCTGGAATATCTCTTGACGAAGCACAATCATTCCGAACTGAGTTTCTTTCGACGGCTAAGGACGCAATAAGTAACTTTTACTCAATTGCCACCAATCTGATTGATTTTAGAGGCCACAGATGGGGCGGAGGAGCGTTGGGTTGGGAAAATTATCGACCATATCGGGTGGTTGATAGAAACGAATCAGATTATATCAACGACATAAAAACGGTTTACCGTGATGACTTTGTAAGCGGGGTAATCCCGAAAATGAATGAAATTGCTGGAGGCATAGCTGATAGCGGACAATTTCAACATAGCTCCCAAGATGAAATAATTCGTTTTGGATACTTCAATAAAGGCCTCATATCGCATAAGCTTCCAAAGCAAAAACAAATGGAAGTTTCCATTCTTGTAGAAAATTTTGCATTTATCGACTCCAGTATATCAACTTCATTAAAAAGAAGAGAAAACGCTTGGGTCGACTACCTGAAAAGAAATACCTCAGTTAAAGAATCAGTGTCCAACAATCCCAATATTTTCGACTTTGAGGTCTCCTTGGATCTCGCGGTCTTCTGTGAAAATGCTCGTTCGACGAGTGACTTATTAACAAACTAACGAGAGACTCATGCAATCATGCAGTTCTATATAATAGGGAGTACAAAAATGAATGTTAATTTTAGCTATACTTTGATTTTTACCCTCATGTCTGTGGTCTCGGGACCAGTACTAGCTGACTCACCCAAGGCAATCGAATACAAAAATGATGTCGACAGATTATCAGCAGAGGTAGAGCATTTAAAACAAGAGAATGGCGAATTGAAGAAAAAGGTCGATTACCTAACGCAAACGGAAGAAGGGTTACTTAAGGAAATCAAGGTTCAATTCGACGATCTGAAAGTTATTTCTGCAGAAGCAGACGGGTTAACCAAATCTCGAGAAATCGCAAACCTTTCAGGTAAATTCCTTTCTCTCTATCCACACTCAAAGAGCTTAAAGCTAGTTGAAAATATAAAATTCAACTCAAATAAAAAAATCGAAATGTTTTCAGCGCTGATAGCCTTTTTAGACTTAATGGCACAAAAGGAATTTGCTAAGGCTCACGAAAAATTGGAATCAGTTAAGTCCTTGTGTGATAAAAAAATCTTTCATCAATTGCTAGACAGCTTAGAGAGGGCTGAAACCGATGAGAAAAATCACCCTGATGTTTTTAGTAGTTACAGACAATTTCATAAATCAGTAAGCACCGGCATAGAAATCGGGAAGAAGTATCAAGTTTTTGCTAAGTTAGCCAATGATGGTACATATTTTAGAAACCCAGATGATGAACAAGATTACGACACCTTCGTCAGGTTTAGTGACGGATGGATAGGCTCAGATGTAAATAGAAGCAGACTACTATACGATTTGCGAGGCAAAAATGGTTGTTTTACAGTTCATATCACAGCTGATAACACAATAGAATTGGATGACTTTACCTCGAGCCTTTGCAAGGTTAGTCAGAAGAGATGAGAGTAGGTCTTTACATTCGAACTTCAACGGTAGAGCAAAATAGTGAACTCCAGCATCGAGAACTCACAGGGTATGCTGCTGCTCGTGGGTGGACCATTCAGCAAGTGTATGAGGACAGGGCAAGCGGAAGCAAAGGGGACCGCCCAGAATATTTAAAATTACGAGCAGATGCACGTCAGCGAAAGGTTGATATCGTGCTGGTATGGCGCCTAGATAGATGGGCTCGGTCTCTTAAGGAGGTGGTCCTTTCCTTGGAAGAGTTTAACCAAATTGGCGTCAAGTTCGTTTCATTGAAAGACAACTTGGATTTAACCACTGCTACTGGAATATTGATGCTCCAAATTATTGCGGCGTTTGGGGAGTTCGAACGGAATATCATTAAACAGAGAGTAAGTGCAGGGATGCTCAATGCCAAAGCAAAAGGGGTCAAAATTGGGCGCCCTAGGCACGGAAAGGAGGCTGAAGTGCGCAGGCTTCATGGTTCTGGGCTTAGCTACTCTAAGATTGCTGAAAGGACCGGTCTCTCAAAAGCGGCCATTTCTAGAGCATTAAGAGGTGTTCCAAAAAGCCGAAAAATCGGGATAGAAGAAGTTCAAAAATGACGATGGGTTACATCCCAAGAAATTCCGGGTATTCCCCGTTTCTAAAGGTGTAGGTTTGGGAACACATTGGAGCAAGCGAATTGAAGTTGTGCTGCCAGCCTGTCCCACATCTCACAATTTTCTTATACAAGTATCTGAAGACGGGGTTTCGAAGTGGAAGAAAAATTAAAGGCCTTACAAGATATCAGAAAATCCAAGGTCATTGTTTATGCAGCATGCGATCGACAAAATTTGACTTTGCCAATTGAAGAAGACATCATTGAAGTTTTTCATAAACACCTTGAATTACTCGGGACTTAGAAAGCTATCGATTTGTTTATTTACAGTCGAGGAGGGGCAACGATAGTTCCTCTTCCCTTGTCCGACTCATCAGAAAATACTGTGACAAGTTTAGTGTGATTGTCCCCTTTCGGGCTCATAGCGCAGCGACGATGATTTGTGTGGGTGCCGATGAAATTTATATGACGAGAAAGGCCGAATTGGGTCCAATCGACCCGCAATTCACTGTGAATTCTCCCCAAATGGGGCAGCGCCAATATGCTTCTACAGATCTATTCGCTTACTTGGATTTCGCTAAGGACCAACTGGGCTGGCAACCATCAAACTCAGAGTCTTCACTGGCTTTACTTGAGTTTTTTCATAAGCATAGCGGAATTAGCCCCGATCATATTGGAAAAATATATCGTATGTATACTCAGTCTTCGAAATATGTAAGCGAGCTTGCTGATTCTCACAGTGAGGGGTTTAAACTGGAACGAATAGCGGTTACAACCTTGACAGAAACTCTAATGAAGGGCTTTGGTTCACACGATTATAAAATCGATTCGCACGAAGCGAAATTCAAGCTGGGGCTAAATGTTCTCGACTATGACAGAAACGTAGAAAAATCTGTCAATGAGCTATACTTAAAGGTGGCAGGAGAGCTGAAACTCAACCAACCCTTTATGCCCGGTGTCCAATCAGCAGGTGATCAAGAGAGGGAAAACCTGGGATTGATTATTTGTGAACAAAGAAAATCCTTCAAAACAGCTGACATTAAGGTTGTTAACCTTGGTCAACAAACGGCTCTCGATATGAAAGCTAGTCCTTGGGTGAAAGGTGATTGAAATGCTTATTAAATTTAATTCACTAATCCCAATTGACGTCGCAAGCAACATATCAGATTTATTGACTTTTGTTTCAACCTCAACACTGGAGCAAACAATCACCGTTTGGGTTGGCACTGAATTTCATCCTCATAATGAAAACACCAGCGAACCCTCAATTCTTGAGAGGCTTCGCCAGGAAGCGCGTGAACAAAGCAGAAGAGCCAAAGTGCAAAAATAATTCATATCTTCAATTCAAACCTCTCTCCAAACCCTCTTCTTATTGATTCCTATTGCGACCCCAAAGTGTGGAGTTTTCCTCGTGGTAGAATTTGTTATTTCAAAGTACGAGGAAAATATGCCAAAAATCGACTTAAATACTTGTCGCAATTGCAAAGAAACTTCCGAAAATAAACCGTTTGCCAAATTGCATGGAAAGAACCGTGGGATATGTCTCGATTGCCGAGCATATCAAAAGCGGATTGCACGTCTAATGAAATTTCAGCTCAAGCTTGCGCCTTACGCCAACAACTCGCTATTTCGGCACAACTATCGAGTCTTGAGCGAGATTGATATTGGCTTCTATTGGCTTGAATCGGCATTGAGAGGTTCTAAGGAGGTGGGATTTATTGCGCTTAAACCGACTTCTCTCTATGTCTCCATAACGCCACGGTCATGGGAGTTTGAGCTCGACGTTAAAGCGATAGCTTTTTTTCTTACTAACAAGAAACTGAAGATAAACCCTGAAGGGGTGAAGTTTCTAAATCCCGAGGGAAAGATAAGGAATGTTACTGACTATAGCTGCTTTGAAATGATGGATGCCCGTTTTCTTGACTACGTTAGCAACCCGAAAATAACAAAGGCATTCTTTGAAATAGAGAGACTAAGATTGAAGGAGTTTATCTATGAAACTGAAAATGATGCTATAAAAGGCGAGAACAACACGGTTCCGACCGGAAATTCGAAACGTCAAGACTGAGCTGGGCCTGGGAATGCCCCTTGCAGAAGATGAAGCTTCCCTTTTCTCCGAATCGTTCGACCACCCTTTGCTGGTTTGGGCCTATTCGAGTATTGCTCTCGCTGAAATGACCTTACTTCGTCTATTACCTTTTCGATGGGTCTGCACGCTTCCTTAAATTTCCTTGAAGTCTGACTGTTATTTACTATGTTGCAAAAAAATTCTCGAAAGTTGTATTTATGTTCTGAAATGCGGTCTAGCTCCTCAAGAGAAAGCCAAGTAGCTACGTTCCAAAGCGCTATCTGAAGTCTCGCCTTCTCACGAATTTTCGCGGAACATGGTTTAAATCCGTCAAGAACAGCAAGTAGTCGGTTTTCCAAACGTTTTAAGTCCTTTATTTCGTGGTTATAGACGCGATGGGTTTGGAGTTTAAACCGCTCTTTCGATATATGCTCAGATGTTAAGTCTTTTGCCACTTTTCGGTCGTGTATGCCAACCCCATCGACTTCTATGCGAAGACCAACGATTGAGTTCGGTTTGCCAGAAGAAATACCCAAAATCACTATATCGTAATTCCATGAAGCGAATGGTATTTTTGAATCTTGCGGTAAGAGGAGGACCTGCTCAAACCAACCCTTATCTCGAAGAATCTTCTCCACCAATTGGAGAACTGTCAATTCGGGTTTCGTGGAAATAAAGCTCCCCGCAATCAATTGCCTCGCTCCGACTAAGCCATGCTGCTTACCTAGACACCTTGTGTTGGAGCCACCCTTGCTAGATTCATCAGCTGACGCCCTTATAACCTGAGTGTTTCCCGCTATTGCCATTTTCTCCCACACTAGGAGGTCGTCGTTGGAAAACTTTTTTGAACAGGTTGTATCCGAAAAATTCCCAACAAATCCCTTTGTACCGCCATCGCAACCTTCATACCTCAAAAGGAGGGCCTCGTAGATTAGGCACGAAAATAGAAAGCTATTGGAAGCCACCTCCGATTCTTTCAAATATTGTTCCGAAAGAGAGTTGTTAGTAGGGTCTAAATAGAGCGTTGACCGGTGTTCGGTGCATAAAAATCTGCTATAGGCTCTTGCAGCATAAAAGGCCTTGTGACGACCACTAAAAAAATCACTCACGCTGTCAAACATTCTTGTACCTCTCTGGCAAAAAGATTTACCCTGAAGGACATGAAAATATCCTTCAAAAACAGTTAGTTATCGTTGAAAATGGAACTAGAGTGAGGAACGTGGAGATTGGAAGGAGAAGTAAATCGGCATCTCAGAATCGTTTTCGGTTTTCGTTTCAAACGAGATTCACTTCAATCGACCATAAATCCTAACATGCGTCTGTCCCAGGTGAATGCTCGTCACAAAAATATTTTCAACTTCGTTTTCGAATAATAACCTTTGCAGTCCAACTTTCAGTCCAACAGTCACAGCGAAAGTGGTAGGTTGTGAGGGTTTTGGTGGGAAGGTTTGGGAACCTCTTTTTCTAGTACTGATACGGTTTTAACAATGAAATTCAAACTCTATAAAAACACCGCGACCATGTTCGACTCCCGCCACCTCCACCATTTTCCGTAACGATTTCAAGATGATTCCCTTAAAACCCTAGTCAATCAAAACAAACACTTAGAGCAGAGGTCTTGTTAGCTCCTCGTCGGTTATCACGCCAAATCACGGCTCGTCACCCCATTGGTAGTTAGATGGTAGTTGAGGCCTGTAGTTGACCCAAACTCAACTACAGGCGGCCAACACCAAATCATTCCAACTCCTCAATATGTTAAAATTAGAGAACAAATTTATGAATAAATGAGGGCTTTCGGATTTTGACCATGCAACAAAAAAGGCTATTACAGCAGAGCCGATGTTCTGGTTGGAGCAGTAAGCTTCCTTTAAGGACCTAATATTAAGGAAGAATAATGACAAAGACAGTTTTTGATTCTGCGGAATTTCAAGAGGAATTCTCGAAACATAAAGACTTCGTGCAACGCGAGTTTCCAAACTTTGTTTCGTTTTATCAGGAACTTGCAAAGAGCGACTATTTTGAAGACAGCCTCTCTTGGCTTAAGTCATATGTGCAGGCTCCTGGCAAAGATAAATTTCTAAACACGTTTGCTCTATTTACAATGCTAATTGGTTCGCCGAAATGGAGCGCCACTAACACCGTTCACTACTTGTACGCGTTAGACCTCTATATTGGGCGTGTCTCAGACTCTAGAAAAAAAGCCTTATGGAAAAAAATCAAGCCTGAGGCAACTTCGAAGTCAAATTCCCTAATTGAAACAATTCCGGAGATCGCGCTCATCAACGAGCTTGATCTAATCAGCCTAACCTACGTTGAAGAGAAAAAGTTTAAGAATGCCCGCGACTCGAAGGATGCTGACATCTATTTTGTTAGCAAGAACGGTCAAGAGTATTTTCTGGACGTATACACACCACAATCTAACGACAACTGGGGGGATAACACCGTTTGGGGTGAGACAATTGAGAATGCAAAGAAAAATTGGTCTCAGCAAATAAAAAAGAAAGTTATAAGCAAGTATAGAGCCAAATTTAGCAAGGCCCATACTTCATGCGATATTCCGGACAAGTCGGCAATAATTGGTATTTGCCTCAGTCATTTCGAGCGTAGTACTTCATTTCTTACTCTGTCGTTAAGCAACTGTCTTACGTCTACGATTTTCGAGCCCAAGGATTGGGAGGATTTGCCTGGGCTGCATTCGTTCTTCTGTTACAAACTTGTTCCAAAAAGTGATCAAGAAATCGGAATTACTATAGTAGCCAATGAACAATACAAGTAGTACCAATGCGTGATTCAAATTTTCCGTGTATAAGCTCTTATGTCTATTGCCGGTACCGTTCCAATAGTCTGCAATTGGGCGAGCATCGTCCAGAAGAAAGAGGCCAAAGCAATTTCGGAGCTTGATACTTTGACCTTCCCATCATCGTAGATATCAAAAGCACCGACTTCTAAACAACATCCAAAATCAATCTGCTTTTTAGCGTCACCAATATGGCAGTTTTTTTGTAGGCGCTCATTCAAGTTGGATTGCCAGGAAGTTCGAAGTGTCAGAATCCCTGCCAAGATATGATGGGGCTCCTTTGGACCAAATTTACCACCTGCATGGTTTATTTCGACACTCGTTCGCTTTAAGCTTCGAACTGATTGTGCCTTATCAGCAGCATAGTTGAGATGATCCTTAGAGAGATCTTGCTTAACCTCAAGAACAGCATAAACACTTTCAGCTGTTATGAACCTCACACCTCCGCTTTGAAACAGTGGTGGCGTAAACTGTGCATCGAATATGACAATATCAATTTGGTCGCTGACGTTACCATCAGCATCGACAATGACAGCGCTCTCGGCATGATATCTACGCGGGAGGTAGGTGTTGAGCATTTCAAGCCAATTCACTTCGGAATTGTTGCCTTTCATCCCTGGATGACCTATCGCATTCGCTCCGCTTTCCAGCTTCGCTTTGAGCTCCTTTTGCAAACCGAGAAATAAATCTCTCAACTGTGTATCGCTACTTTTTCCATTTTTCACCAAACAACCTCCGACCAGTACTTGGCGGACAACGCATTTGCTGCCTTAAACGAGATTTTTTTCTTATCAGCCGTTGTGAGATCATCAGAAAGGACATTGTTTGTATTAGCTGGATCCATAGTTCTAACAGTTTCTATACGGTTTTGTAGGTATGTTAATGCTGTTAAGAAGTTTTGTTCGACCTGACCTTGTAGCTTCCCATTCAACGCATCGATAACAAGCAGCTCTAGCAAAATAGAAGACATCTCAAGGCCATGAAGGTCTCGCCAAATCTTTACTAACTTGATCTCATTTTTGCGTATAGATTTTGAAATGAGGTTAATGTGAGCTGATACATTAGTTTTTATCCAACTATCCTGTTTTAACTTATAGAGGCTATGATCATTGGTGTTACCAGGATGCTTTTTTGCAGGAACAAGGTCGATATTAACTCCATTGTTGTTGATTCTGATTGAAACATTTTGTTTTCGGATTGATATCAGCGTTGTCATGTAAGCGGCAAGGCTGTCATAGATGTCTTTCAGTGATGCTTGACAACTTGATCCAATGGATATGAAAAGATCTATATCCGAAGATAAGCTCGTAGCGGTTCCCTTTGCATATGAACCAGAATAGAAAATACCTTCTATTGGTAGGCTGTTGTTCGATGCCCATGTGCGAATGTATGGAACAACTACATCAGCACTTTGATGTGCATTCGGGTTAGCTCGATATTTCCTAAGAAGGTCTCCCAGGTATTCTTCTGATGTCACGTCGCTTTTCCTCTGAAATATAGAATGGGTTAAATTATATGGGTTACATAGTCTTCGGAATCATCTGGAAGCTCTTTAGTTTCTTCATTAACTACCGACCAACACTTTCCTCGTTATAATCTCCTGTTAATACAGGATTACTTCATCTAACCGCATAATTTGCCTCTCTATTTAAGCAGCGACGAAGTTCGTTCATCAGCTCCCCGACCAATGCATTGCAGCTTCATAGGAAGCCCCAGCTCCGATGAATAAACCGCAGGCTCCCATCTTATCTCCCGGCAATTTGTGGATTCCAGCACTGTTTTGGACTATCATCCAATCACCCAAAAAATAAAATTATTAATAACATTATGAAATTTTGTAATTTCGGAAACTCGATTCTGGCGCTAAGGGATTGATATCAGGGCACCTGCCAAATCAACATTGGATCAGCGATAAAGTTACAAAAAAAATGATGAAAATTAATTTTTATGGCTTAGTGTTACCGCCTAAGAGAATTCTGCTGAGTTTACTTTTACATGATAAATAGATCAAAATTTCAGCGATAATCTGCTCCCTTTTTAGTTTTTGGCTGAGACTAAGTTTGGGAAATTGATTTCCCAAAATGGGATATACAGACTCATGAGAAAATCACAAAAATTGTTAGTTGGATTCCTCAGGGCACGTGTCCATGTTTGAGATAAATAGTAATCCAGAATCTGGTTCGGTTATCCTCCTATCCCCGAAAAAAATTAATATTAATTTTACAAAAATTTGTAACTTCGAAAACTCGATTTTTGCGCTAAGGTATTGATATCAGGGCACCGGCCAAAAAACCATCGGATCGGCGACAGAGTTACAAAAAAAATTGGGAAAATGTAAATGCTGGGAAAAGACACCGAAGAGAGGGGCAGAGTATTCCTTGCGGATCATGCAACGGCAGTGATTGGCTCGAACGCCTCTTCGAAAACTTGATCCGATGAAGGTGAGTTACTTTGATCCGGATCGAGCAAGAAGAAAAGCGGCTGTGCATTTAACACCTCTTTTGCATCACTCCACGTATGTTCCGACTTGGATAGTCTACTAACAGAGGTCGAAAGCGGCATTGGGAAGCAAGGGAAAATGGGAAATCAATTTCACATTTGCAGCGGATGAATAAGCGATCTTACGGAAACCAAGGCGGCGGATCAGGGGCTGCTATCCTGCAAAGCGATGAGTCTGCCTAAACAGGGTAAGATGGGTTGGAATCGGGGGCTAAGGAAGTGATTCCCTGGTCTACCGTCTAAAAGTTTGAGGGATTTATCCGGGCTTTTTCTGTACCATACCGCTAAAACAAGCCACGCAAAACTTCCTAAGACATCCATAGTACTCAATGATCGGTTCGGTGGTTTCGATCCACGGTTTTCCGCAGCGGTCACATTCTGATTTGGCTGTTGTGTCTGATCTTTCGGTCAAAAAAATAATTATTAATAAAATTATGGGAATTATTAATTTTGGAAATTGCTCCCAGGTGCTAAGGTGTTGATATCAGGGCACCTACTAAAAAACCATTGGATCGGCGATAGAGTTACAAAAAAAAATGATGAAAATTAATTTTTGTGGCTTAGTGTGACGTGTAAAAGAGGAGAGAAGTGTTTTATAGCCAAAATTCAGATTTATCGGTCGCAAAAGAGCCCTCATCGACTTTTATGTTGGAGCGAAACCTCCTTGGAGTTCCGATCTACACACTCCATCCGAAATCAGCAACGACTCTAAAAGAAATTGTCTATCGTTGGAAAGGAGTCAGCTTCAAGATGATGCCATCTGGGCGGACGCCACTGCCGACCACTGAGCATCTCAAATACCTCAACGTGATGCTTGCTCTTTTTGCCGACCAGCCGGAGAGTGATGAAAAACGGCAAGGCTTTTTGTCGTTCACGCTAAGCCAGATCGTTAAACTTAGCGGGAAAGACCCCACCAACCGAGGTGCGGTGAAGACTGTCAAAGATACTATCCTTCGATATGCAGCGTGCCATTTGGAATTTAGCGCATGGAATAAGGCTAACGGAGTTTGCGATACGTTCCATGGTCCAATCATCATCCGAACGATCAAATGGCGGTCTGAGGAAGGAAGCGGGGTCGGTCGTTATCGAAAGCTTAAGCTTGTTAAGAGCAATCCTAGAAACTCCCGCCAGCCAGAGAGCTTCCACCGACTGCAATTCCACCCGATGGTCGTGGAGAATATCAATACTCAATATGTTTCAGTGTTCTTAAGCAGCATTCTTCGGCTCGGGCTTGATGACAAAGCACTGGCGATATACCAGCATCTTTTCAGCACGACTGTCGGTGACGCGCCGTGGGTTGAAAAGTCTTTGGATGAATTACGATCGGCGCTTTCTTGGAATAGCAGGCCCTCGCGATTTGCTAAATTTTTACACAAGCATCTTGATGGGCTAGCGGCAAAGGATCTTCTTACGTGGACACCAAAGAGATCGTCGGTGCTGGTACACTTCAAAAAAATCGCCATGGGAAATCAATTTCCCAAAAAATGACCGCGTAAAGGATAAGTAGACGTGATAAAAGTAACCGGACGCTCTACTCCATTCTGAAAAAAGAGACCGACTTGATTTATCTTGATTCGAAAAAAGAAAATAAACTCAGGCAACTATGCCCAGACCTTTACTTCAGAGAGCAGCTTCAATGTACATGTGGGAAAACTGTTGAAGAAATCCAAGGGTGGGTTTCACAGAATCATATCGGGGTTGAGGCTAAAGTGCCTTGCGATTGTGGACGTGGTCGATTATCCATATCTACCCCTAGGTTTCATCAGGGCTCCGACTTGCTTCGCATCCTTAATTTGAGCAACACAAACCTTGATTGTGGTTTTTTAGAATAAAGACAATAAAGTCGTTGGTAAAGCAGCTTTGATTGTTCAGCATCGCAAGTGCGGTTGTTTGAATCTTGAATTTTTTATGCAGAGGCATCGCTTTCACGCACGGCTTAAGATAATTTGGTTTTCCTGATGGCACGCTCCTAAGATTTTGATTGGCTTCTGACAAGATTGTCTCTACTACTTCGGCTTGTTGAGCAGCATTTAATTGTATGGAAGCATTGTGTGGATTGATTTTACTTGTTGATATGCGCGTCGAAGCTTTATCTAACTTGTAGTAAAAGTCAAAGCCACTACTTCCCCAAGTCACTGAACCTTCAATTTCATGAGTGCCTTTGACCTGCAGGTTTCGAGAAATCGCAAAAAAAACGTTCTTACCACCTAAGTGCCTCATGTTCTTTCGATGTGACCCAGCATAACTCTTTTGCGATAACCACATTGCATCGGAAACATCTTCAACATTTTGTTTCGTTAAAGCCATAAATCCCCCCTATCACCAGGGGTCTTCGGCATGTCTTTACAATACATTAAAAAGTTCAGAGGCAGACGCGTTACCAAGAGAAATCGCCAGCGATCTCAGGCTTCTGAAGCGATTACTTTGTAGTCCTGTTCCATAGCAAATTTTTGATGCGCAATTCTAAACTCTATGAGACGGTACTCTACAAGTAACCTGTCAATAAATCAGATGTATTCATTTGAAAGCTCGCAGTAGCGAGTGCTGCACAGGTATTGGATTTTGGGATAACCAGAGTTGAAATGAACGGCAAAATAAAGGAGGTTTGCTTGTTGTTCATAGGATTGGCTGTTGATTGATTGGTTGATTAAAAAATGGGCAAAGATTGGAGTTACGCCGTGTAACATGATTGTAATCTTTTCATAAACTTGACGGGTGCCCTCCAAGTTTAATGCACTGAGAGCAATACATGACGAGTGGAAGATTATCAAGTAATGTGCAAGCGTTCTCGACCTTGCATAAAGGGAAAGATCAGTTCTTTGAAAATCTAACTGATCAATGGCTTACTAGCCGTGAAGCAGCAAAACTTCTTAAAGTAAGTATAAGTCGTCTGATGAACATGTGTTCAAACGGCCAGATTCCTTACTACAAACTTGAAAGAAGTAACCGTTACCGACTGAATGAGCTTCAGGACCTCCTCATGAAATCAAAAAGAGGAGGTTATTAAATGGGTATAACAGAAGTGGTACCTGGGAAAAAATGGCGCGTACGCTATGGCAAACGAAATCCCAAGACCGAGCAACCCGTCACGCTGACAAGACACGCAAAGACCGAAGCAGAAGCGAAGCGCAAGTTGCGGATAATGATCGCAGATGTCGAACGTAGAATTGCGGAGAAGATCATACCAAAATGGAGGAGTGCCATTGAGGGATATCTGCAGAGTTGTCGGGAGAACGGGCTGTCGGAAAAATCCATCTACAATGCGGAAAAGTGCTTGAACGCGGGAACCCTGGAGAGGTGGGGAGATAACTTAGTCACGGAGATTACAACCCAGAACATTAGGGATCTTATCGATTGTGACTACGCGGATTATTCCCAAAGCCATAAGCAGTCCATGTTGAAGTTCATTAGGCAGGTGTTTGAGTATTGTTTAGCACAGGGAGACATCAATCGTAACCCAACACCTCGCTTAGCCTTCCGCGTTGGGGACAAGATAAAAAAAGTTCTTACAGAAGAACAAGCCAGGCTACTGCTAATCAAGGCTAAGGAACTTAATTCACCGTGGTACCCAATATGGGCAACTGCACTCTACACTGGCATGAGAAGCGGTGAGCTTTTTGCGCTTACTTGGGACAATGTGAACCTGAATGATCGAAAGATCTTGGTTAATTGTGCTTGGAATAATAAGGACAAGTTCAAAGAAACCAAATCAGGTGACGACCGAGTTGTAGAAATTGCCACGAGTCTTGTTCCTATCCTGCAGGAGCTGAAGCTGAAAACATCGCGTTTTTCTAATTTTGTTCTACCGCATATGCGTGAGTGGGAAAAAGGAGATCAAGCGCGGGAGCTGAGGAAGTTTCTCGTTGGAATAGGACTTCCCGAAGTCAGGTTTCATGATCTGAGAGCAACATGGGCAACTCTCATGCTTTCAAAGGGGATAGCACCCGCAAAAGTCATGATGATGGGCGGGTGGAAGGACATGAAAACGATGATGATCTACATGCGTAAGGCAGGGATAGATATCACGGGTATCACCACCGTTCTCGATGGGCTCCATAATCCTAAGTTTGAAACCGCCAAAGTCTTGGATTTTAGGACTGGTAGTAATTTGTAGTTGAGGTAAAAAATTGTGGTGTGGTTTCGGGAATTTAACCGGTCTCCGAAACCTCCACCATTTTCCGTAACGATTTCAAGAAGATTCCCTTAAAACCCTAGTCAATCAAAACAAACACTTAGAGCAGAGGTCATCTAAGGCCTTGGCCATTCGTCACTCAAAATCACACCGCCTCACGAGACTCGTCGTTAGAGCATCGTTAGTCCCCGTCGTTAGCGAAAACCTAACGACGGATACTACAATATTCTCTTAAAAAAACAGTCTGTTAGAGGATGATTCGCCAATTCTGGTGGCAAAATTTAAACCCTGTTTAGAAATATCCGAAGGAAGAATATTTTAGAGGGAGTCTGATATCGGCGACTTTTGGCATCGGACTATTGGACGTTCTTGAGGAGGGTTATTCGATGGGGGTCTTTCAAAGAAAATCACAAGAACAGATCGAATATGGGCCAATTCTAGTCAAGAGAACTGAAATGCACGACTATGTGCAGGATTTCATTATAGAGAGCCGGTCGATGATGACCAGTAAATATTCAAACTTCTCACCAACACGAAGCCACGTCCAAT
>CAZWOL010000009.1:0-60751 GCA_964635325.1 uncultured Pseudobdellovibrionaceae bacterium | reverse complement strand
AAATAAACTTGCAGATAGGGGATGGGCAGGAAAAAGCTGCCAACCGAAAAATTTGAAACCTTGTCTTATATACCAGCTGCGGAAGAATGTTGCGGGAGTAAAATCTCAGGAAGGAAAAGTGGTCAATATCAGTCTTGGTTTCCTTCTAAATTCAATCGCATCCAGTCACGCATACGCTGACGTGTGAGCTCTCGACCCAGAATTTCCATCGTCTTTGATAAAGGTGGTGAATCCTTGCGACCCGTAAGTAGCAAGCGAATCGGCAACAAGTATTCCCCAGCTTTCCATCCAAGTTTATTACGATGATGATCCATCGTATCTTGCAAGTGCACCATCTCCCAGACATACTGCTCATCCAACAGAGCAAGGAGACCGGAAAGCATTACTAACATCTGATCCTTGTCACGCCCCTTCGGACAGACCTCTTCGAGAGTTACAGGGTGTGGAGGGCTAAAAAAGTACGAAGATTTTTCAACAAACTGATCGAAGGTTTCGAGACGTTCGAACAAGACTTGAAAGATTTTAGACAAATACTCTTTGCTAAAAAACTCGCTACGCAAATACTGCACAAAGTCTTCTTCTGATAATTTTTGCAGATACTGCTGATTCATCCATGTGAGTTTTTTGAGATCGAAGATCGGGCCTCCAAGGGCAATATCTTTAATATCGAATTTCTCGATCATCTCTTCGAGAGTGAAAATTTCTCGATCGCTTGAATAGGACCAGCCCATATTTGCAAGAAAATTCACGAGCGCTTTTGGCAAAATGCCTTTGCGACGGTAAAAATCCAGAGATATAGGATTTTTCCGTTTGGAAATTTTTGAACGATCCATATTGCGCAGCAGAGGCATATGAATAAACTCGGGAGCTTCCCAACCAAAGGCTTGGTAAAGAATAACATGCTTTGGTGTTGAAGAAATCCACTCTTCGGCTCGAATGACATGTGAAATCTTCATCAAATGATCATCGACCACATTTGCAAGATGATAGGTTGGAAATCCATCTGACTTGATCAAGACCTGGTCATCGATAAGTTCGTTAGCAATTTCAATATTGCCTCGTATGCGATCCGTGAAAGAACTAATCCCACTGAGAGGTACTTTCAACCGCACTACAAAGGGGTGCCCAGCAGACAAATGTTTCTCAACTTCAGCAGCAGAAAGATCACGACACTTGCGATCGTAAGCTGTTTTGAGACCACTCTTCTTCTGTTCGTCACGCAACTGATCAATACGTTCTGCTGTACAGAAACAGCGATAGGCTGTTCCATTTTCCAAAAGCATATCTGCATGGCGACGGTGAATGTGCTTACGTTCAGATTGACGATAAGGACCGTATTCACCACCACAGTCGGGCCCCTCATCCCACTGCAAACCCAGCCACTGAAGGCAGGTCATAATTTGCTGCTCACTGGATGCTTTGGAACGTACTTGGTCCGTGTCCTCCATACGGAGAATGAGTTTGCCACCGTATTTTTTTGCGAACACATAATTAAATAAAGTCATATACGCTGATCCAACATGCGGATCACCGGTCGGGGAAGGGGCCACTCGCACCCGTACTTGTTCAAAAGCCATGATTATCTCCTCATTATTTAGCATCTCGATTAAGCGCCTACCTAATGCCTCGCTCTCCTAGTCATTAGATAGACCCTAAGCTGTGTAGGCGGGTCGCTTAGGCCTGAGTTTCTTCTAATACAATGCTTTGGAGCGTACGGAAAATGGATTCTGCACTTTCGTTGGCGGGGGCTTCTTCCATCGCGCGACGTATATCAGCTGCCTTGGCTTGCAAAGCGAGCAGATTTTCAATGATACGGTCAGGCGACAAATCTTGCTCTCGTAGTATTTGCCCCCAGTTTCTCTTCTGAAAGGACTGGGCATTTTGCATCTGATCACCCCGCGTCGCATACTCTAGGGGGATGAGTAACATGGGTTTTCTTAGAGCCAGCATTTCAAAGATCGTGTTGGCACCCGCGCGGCAAATTACAAGATCGCACAAAGCCAGTAAGTGCTTTAGATCTTGGTTCATATATTCAGCCTGAAAATAACCGTTTCCACTTCCTTCTGTTTTTTTGCCCCGCCCCGTTAAATGAATAAGCCTAAATTTCTCGAGCAAACGAGGAAGCGCTGCCTCAATCGCGCGATTAATTCCACTTGCCCCCTGGCTACCCCCAATAATTAGCACGACAGGACGCTGATCCTCAGAACTGAACCCACAAATACTAAGGGCATGCTCCGCTTTCCCCTGTGACAATTCCATTCGAATAGGTAGCCCCACATATTCCGCCTTGCCCTTAGGAAGCTTGCTCACTGTATCTGGGAAAGCACAAAAAATCTTACGTGAGAACCTCGCTATAATTTTATTTGCAAGCCCCGGAGACAGGTCTGACTCATGTGTCAAAACGGGAATACGCAATAGATAACCTGCAACCGCGACAGGAACACTGACGTAGCCCCCCTTGGTGAAGATCAATTGTGGACGTTCTTGCAGGAGCAGAAAAAAAGACTGCACGATGCCAACCAAGACCCACACAAGATCGAGAAAGTTTTGCCAGCTAAAGTGCCGACGTAACTTTCCAGCTCGAATTTGTCGAAAACGTATTCCTTCGTCTTCGACAAGTTTTTTCTCAATGCCTGAAGTACCAAAGTAAACAAGATCCCAGCCCATTTTTTTATAGTGGGCTAACAGTACAAAATGAGGAAGTACGTGACCCGCGGTCCCACCACCACTAAGAACAATTTTAATAGATTTATTAGGCATAATGACAGGATACCCAATGCGGTTGTTCAGTTGATCCAATATTGCGAAGCATGGGAGCTTTCTGTTTACATAGATCTGTTGCAAGCGGACAACGTGGATGAAAATGACATCCAGAGGGAGGATTGAAGGGACTTGGCACATCTCCGGATATCAACTCCGTTGCCTGCTTCAAACGTGTTCCCTCCCGACCAAAATCAGTTCGAGGTATAGCTTGCATTAGGGCTTTGGTATAGGGATGAGCAGGGCTTGCAAAAAGATCCTGATTTGCACTCAATTCTACAATTTTACCCAAATACATAACTGCGAC
Organism: uncultured Pseudobdellovibrionaceae bacterium; assembly: GCA_964635325.1. GTDB lineage: Bacteria > Bdellovibrionota_B > Oligoflexia > Oligoflexales > Bog-1112 > BOG-1112. Next base: position 57,684 of record CAZWOL010000009.1, on the reverse strand, counting down.
ACGATCACTGATATGCTCAATCACGGCAAGATCATGCGATATAAAAAGATATGCGAGCTTGAATTTTTCACGCAGCTCGACAAGCAAATTTAAAATTTGGGAACGAATAGAAACATCCAGTGCGCTGACAGGCTCATCACATACTATAAATTTTGGATTCAACGCAATCGCTCGCGCAATACAAATGCGTTGACGTTGACCTCCCGAAAACTCGTGGGGGTAGCGTTGCAAAACATCTCCAGACAAACCGACCTGCTGCAAAAGGTGGGGCAAAGCATCCCTAATTTCTGCTCGACTTTTGACCTTATGAACGAGATAGGGTTCTTCAAGAATAGACCCAATGGTCATCCGTGGATTAAGCGAAGCAACTGGGTCTTGGAATATCATCTGGATCTCACGTCGCTTCTTTCTCATTTCATTTGATGATAAAGCAGTGAGATCTTGATCTTGAAAAAATATTTTGCCACTGTCAGGTTCGTAGAGACGAATCACTGTACGTGCAAGCGTTGACTTGCCGCAACCTGACTCACCCACAAGCCCTAAAGTCTCTCCTGCTGCGATCGAAAAAGAGACATCATCAACCGCATAGACTTTTGCAGTCTTGCGACCCAAAAATCCACTGCTAACTGGAAAAAACTTTTGCAGATTCTCAACACGTAGCATGCGCATCCTCCACCAACCAACAGGCTGCACTGGAGCCGTTCTGCCCCTTCTTCATCGGAGGTTCTTTTGTACTACAAATATCCATACGACGAGGACAACGATTGGAAAACCGACAACCCGTCGGTAAATCCCATAATGGAGGAACGCTTCCCCCAATAGTTGGCAAAACAGCCTGTCTTTTGCCCAAGTGTGGGATCGAGTTCAAGAGACCTTTCGTGTATGGATGTAGTGGATTGCGAAAAACCTCAGCAACCGAACCACTTTCTATAATACGTCCCGCATACATAACAAGCACACGCTTACAAATCTCTGCAACAAGACCCAAATCGTGGGTTATGAATAAAATTGCCATCCCAAATTCTTTTTGCAAGCGTGACATCAGCGCCAAAATTTGAGCTTGTATGGTCACATCGAGAGCGGTCGTCGGTTCATCTGCAATAAGCAAAGCAGGATGACAAGCCAAAGCCATTGCAATCATCACCCTTTGACGCATTCCACCTGACAGCTGATGTGGATATTCATTTACACGTTTTTCTGGTGAAGGAATATTGACGAGACGCAGCATTTCGATAGCTTTTGCATTAGCTTCAGATCGAGATAGCTTCTGATGAATGCGAAAGACTTCACTTATCTGGTTACCGACTGTAAACACAGGATTCAAACTGTTCATAGGTTCTTGAAAAATCATACTCATCTGATTTCCACGAACCTGGCGCATCTGAGCTTCACTCAAAGTCATCAGATTACGGCCCTTGAGCCAGATCTCTCCTTTTTCTATCTTACCGGGTGTATCTACCATGCGTAGGAGGGATAATGACGTCATACTTTTGCCACATCCCGATTCACCGACAAGACCAACAGCCTCTCCCTCCCCTATGGAAAAGCTGACATCATCGACCGCAAGAAACTTCCTGCGTTCATAAACAAACGAGGTGCAAAGACCTTTTACTTCCAACAAACTCGTCACAGTTCACCTCCCTCTTCGGGATGAGTCCATTCCATCTGAAACAAATTTTCAAAATTGAGAGTCGCATGTTGTGGATTTTTAAAAAAGCACCAAGACGCTCTCTCGCGCGTAAACAAAAGCAAAAAACGAGTACGCAATACCCCACATATTTTTTGAGGGCTGACGTCTACGTCGATACGACGCTCATGATCAACAAAATTCAGATGGTATTTACGTGAAGAATTAGAAACCACAGCTTGCCCCCTATCCAACCACTCCTCTGGAAGCTGCTCATTCAAAAAGCAATTCACTTCCTTCCACTTCAGAGCAAGAGGGCTTCCATCATAAATCAGAAAACCATCACTATCGAGTGATAAAGCTTCAAAAGGAACACCCGTCGAACTACGAACTGTCATTTTTTTGTTTGCCAATTGTCCTGAAAAAAGCGTACGCCCCAAGAGATCATAGAGCTCCCAACGCCATGCTCCAAATTCGTCATGCACCCAATCAGCATTTGCAGATAAGACCGGTCTTTGAGTTTTGTAGAGTGTAAAATGAATGGATCCACTTGGCTGCCAACAGTTGCCAAAATGTGGGCGTAGACCAGTTGGAATAGCCACAAAACTATCAGGGCTAAAACTCTGACAGGATGCTAGCAAAATAGATAAGAAAAATAGGCAAAGTCTAACACTCGAAATCAACAGCATCTGCAAAAGTCCATTCCTCGCTACGCAGCCTTTCTGCTCTTTGTCTGATTCCACTTAGTTTCTATTCGTATCTTGTCTTGGGGTTCGAGGTTCTTTTTCTTGAGCGCCTCTTCGAACTGTTTTGCAGCATCATCAACACGCCCCATCCCCAAGTACACATCTCCAATATGCTCTACAATGACAGCTTCTTCAGCCTCAATCTGTGAAGCTCTTTTAAGTATCTCCAGCGCTTTTTCATATTCTTTCTTTTGAAAATGCACCCATCCCAAAGAGTCCATATAAAAACCATCATCAGGTTTGAGAGATAGAGCTCGCTCAATAAGAATTTTGGCTTCATCTAAGTGAATTCCTCGTTCGGCCCAAATATAACCGAGGTAGTTTAAAGCACTACTATAATTAGGCTGAGCATGAATCACATCTTTCATCGTTTGCACGCAGGCATCGACACGTCCGACCCTTTCTTGGAAGACCCCAACCAAAAAAAGCAACTGAATCTGATCTGGAAATTTAGCATACCCTTCTTTAAGAAGAGCTATAGCATCATCAACACGATTTTCATGCATATAGAGGTTTGCACCCAATGCAAAAATTTCTGAGACAACGTAGCGACTCTTCGTCACGCGATGCAAAGTCTGATAAGCTTCTAAAAAACGCTTTTGACCTTCCAAAATTCGCAACGTTTGAAACATCGCTGGAAGATAAAATTTAGAGTTCTCTTCGACCGATGCATAAAGACTTAGAGCATTAGACAGATCTCCAATCTTTTCAAAACCCAAAGCTGCTAGATACAACGTTTGCTCAGAATCAGCATAATTTTTTCGCAAATTCAAAAGCACACTCAAAGCATCTTGATTCTTGCCCAACTCCCAAAGGACGAGTGCTCTTTGAATCTCAATACCTAAACTGCGTCCACCTGCATGTTCGGATATCATCGTCAGGCGAGTGGAAACCTCTTCAAGATCACCAAAAGTCTTGTAGAGCGCAACCGTCTTAGTTAGCAGATCTTCAATAGATGGATTATCGCTGAAAAGTTCATCGTAGAGTTTGATGGCTTCACTTCTGCGATTGACCTGTTCGAGAAGCAGAGCATACAGCAATACTGTTTCAGCATTCGTACTATTAATCTGATAGGCACGCGCTGCAGGTTCCAATGCTTCAATAATTCTTGCATCTTCAAAAAGCAAACGAGCAAGTGCTAGCCAAGCAACAACCGACCGAGGATTGTGACGTGTTAGACGCCGACAAACCTGAATAGCCATGTCCGACCTATTTTGCTGCTGATAAAGTCCCGTCAGCTGCAAGTACGCAGCTTCATCTGTTGGTTCAAGGCTTATTGCCTTTTCCAGTTCAATGCTAGCCGCATCGGAATCCCCTGCTCTAAAAAGCAGACTGCCATAGAGATAGTGAAACTTTGCAGATCTTGGATAAAGCAATATGAGCTTTTGCAATTCTTGACCCGCTTCATCTACTTTAGCAGAGCTAATTTTCGCTGAAACCAACTTCAAGGCTAGGAACTCATTTGGGTCCAACTCGTTAGCAAGAGACAGCATTGGCTCTGAATCTTTCGAATTGCGCTCAAGGGAAAGAAACTCTCCCAAAAGAAAATAGTAACCCGCATAGAACTGACGCGTTTCATGCGACCACGTCTCATCTATGTTTTTTTTAAATGAAATAGGTTGTACCAATTTAAGATTAAGAAATTCATCGTCGTGTGACTTGGTTCCCCAATGGCAGGAACTTATTAGGAGCAGAGAACTCATCATGCAAATCTTCAACATGGATTCTTGTCCTTGCTATACTTTTAAACAATAACCTCTGGAAGCATCTTTAATCACTAATTCCAAGTCAGGCTTCTCACCATAAAGAATTTTGACGAGTGTCAAACCTTGTGGAGGAGCCGTTTGCCCAGCAGCTCCGCGTCTTTTCTGGGCAATAATTTGTGGAATAGCACCCTCTGGTTTTTTTCCCAGAGCAATGTCCACTAAAGTCCCAACAATAATACGAACCATCTGTTTGAGAAAGCCTCCCCCTAAAATCCAAATATCGACAAGATGATCTCGCACTTCCACTTTGACTTGGAAAATTTCACGAACCCTCGTTGCAGCATCTGAATCTGCACTACAGAATGAAGTGAAATCATGTTTTCCAACAAATGAGTTGATCTCACGAGTCAAAATCTCTACGTCAATCTCTCGTGGAACCGTCCATACAAAGTCACGAACAAACGGAAATGTACAGTGCCCACGCCACAAACGGTAACGATAGATTTTTCCGGTTGAATCATTGATTGGATCGAAATCATCTGCAACTTTAGAAAAGTGAGTAACCGCGATCGCTTTAGGTAAAATAGCATTTGCACTATATTGCCACTCACTCTCTTTGAAATGGACTGCCGAACGAAAGCAAAGCACCTGATTTTCAGCATGTACACCAGCATCTGTACGAGATGCACCTCGCACACGAACAGGATGCCTCAAAAACTTGCTGAACGCAGCTTCGATACGATCTTGGATACTGTCACCGTTTTGCTGAGACTGGTACCCATTATATTCTGTTCCGATATATGCAATATCGGCCCGGTATTTTGATTCAGTATTGGAATCTACTATCATAGAATTGGTCTAAGTTTCGAACATGAAAAGAACACCATAACTCGTCCGCGCAAAATCTACGGGACTCGTCAGCTGCTGCGTAATAAATGTACGCCCACCACTGAGGGTACTTGTAAATTCAGCAAATGGAGCCACATAAATAAATCTCAATCCGGTTGACTGACGAAGGCTACTTGCTGAATTTTCATCGAATGGATTCAATAAAAAGTTAACGGCTACTCCAAATGTTAGACTCTTGTTCCACCCACTATTGATCTCATTTTGTGTTGCTTCTGTCGTCGTGGTCGATGTATTCGCTGTCGTCGTGGTTGTCGTTGTAGTCGCAGACTGTGTCTTGTTCATGCGTACATCTTCATAATAGAGCTCTTCATAACCCAACCAGGCATTCAGAACCACATAACGGCTATTGAAGGGAGTCATTTGACCAGATAGAAAAATCTGATAGGGGACAAGAGTGAGATTAGATTCAGCACGCTCATCCGGGTAGATTTCTCCATCATCTCGAACTCGAGCCGGACGTCCTTGGTCTGTATAATAAGAAAACTTAAATCCCACACCGAGCGTCATATACGGCATATAGACAAGTTTATAAGTTGCAGCAAATGAAGGATAATAACTCGTCTGCCCAAAAAGCTCGCTATAGTGGTTAATTTTAGAGAAAGTTGGCTTAGAAAGCCCAATACTAAATTCATAGCCTCCAGACCCCCAGTCTCCACTCAAATTCGATCTTGAACTAAAGCTGGAAGTAGAAGGCTCTGATTCTTCATCCTCTGATTGCAATTCGGCACTTTCGTCATCGTCCATATGAGAACGTAAGTGCAAAACAGCACCGAGTGAAGAACCATAGAGACAGGCAACGATAAGTACTAAGGATTGAACTTTCATATCTATCTTCCACGGCAATAATTAAGGATGAGAGGACTGTCGAAGCTCTACTAGATATTCTAATATCTGAACAGCATTGGTCGCAGCCCCTTTTTTCAAATTATCTGCAACCGTCCAGAATTGGAGCCAATTGGAACGCTCCTGACCATTCATAAGTCTCAGGCGACAAATCGAAACGTCTTTGCGCCCCACTACAGAGCGAGGGGTGGGTAGTTTCTTTGGTTCAAGATTTGATATGTATCGAGATGATGCCGCCGTCTTTAGAGTTTCTCGCACTTCATCCAATTGAACAGCCTTCGTCAACTGCACACTTACAGCTTCGGAGTGGCAGTTGTAGACAGGCACACGAACCGTAGTTGGTAGCACAGCCAAATTAGGCAATCTCATCACTTTTTGAAGCTCTTCAATAATCTTGAGCTCTTCTTCGCAATAGCCAGATTCACTGATAGGACCAATGTAGGGAATCAAATTGAACGCAATGGGGTGATCATAAGTGACCGATTTAGGGTCTTCAAATTTCATCTGTGCTTCGATTTGAGATGCGAGTTCTTTGATACCTTTTTGCCCTGAACCCGATACAGACTGAAAAGTCGCTACCTGTACCAAATCAACACCAAAAGCATCATGCAGAGGCTTCAAACAAACCGCTAGTTGAATCATTGCACAATTAGGATTTGCAATGATTCCACCCTGAAAGCCCTTGAGTACATCCCCATTTACCTCGGGAACGATAAGAGGCACATCCGCTTGCATACGCCATGCGCTACTATTATCGATCACGATAGGTCCACCATCAGCACAAATAGCTTGTGCGTGTTCCCTTGAGAACGCCCCACCTGCGCTCATCAATACGTAGTCACACTTGCGAACTTCAGACAATTGGAATGCTTTGACCACTATGGACTTATTTCCAAAATAGAGAACTTCTCCCTGCGAACGAGGAGATGCAAAGAGCGAAAGTTCAATACCTTTTAAAGAAGATTCCGCAAGGTCACTAATAATTTCACGTCCGACAGCTCCGGTCGCACCAATTACAGCAATTTTCATCACATTTTTTTCCTGCTATCATCTTTAGTAAAAGGGCTAGGATCCAACGAACCTGGCTCCATAATGGAAGCTTCTTCATCAAACTGCTCAAAAATCTCATCGTCTTCAGTTGGTTTCTTCCAACCAAAAGCCCATTCGATGAGACCACTCAATGCATACCCTAAAAAGAAGATAGCCCCTGCCAGAGCTGGTTTGTAAGCAGCAATACCCACAACAACGACAAAAATTGCAAGCAAGCGAAATGGTTTGATGCTTCGAATCTTCACAGCTTTATGAGAGCGATAGCGAACATTACTCACCATAAGAACAGCAAGCAAAGGTGCAACACACAATAAAAACCCTCTATGAAAGACCTCACTGACGGCCCATTCATTCAAGGTTCCAATCAACCATTCATGAGATATTTCTTCCAATCGAAGCTCAGCAGTCACCCCGACAAAACAAGCGATAACTCCAGCGGACATAGGAATGGGTAGACCTGTAAAATCATCATTTGCTTTACCGATAGAACTTTGCACATTGAAACGAGCAAGCCGCAAGGCACCACATGCTAGAAAAATAAAGCAAACAATCCAACCAATGCGACCAACACCATTTAAAGCAAACTGATACATTAAAAAAGCGGGAGCTAAACCAAAGGAAACAAGGTCACAAAGCGAATCATACTGCACACCAAATTCACTCGAAGCATTCGTTAGACGCGCAACACGTCCATCCAGAATATCAAAAATTGCAGCAAGCAAAATAGCTGCTGATGCCCAGACAAAGTCTCCTTGCATCGATTTCACGATCGAAAAGAATCCGAAAAATAAGTTTCCTGTGGTCAAGAGATTGGGGAGGATATAAACAGCACCACCAAGTGAAGGACGGATAGCAGAACGTTTCAGAGACATCAGACAGCTCCTTGATTTGCAAATTTTTCTTCAACCGACGATTTCTTTAGATACGTAGGCAAAATCTCTCGCCTACGTAATGCAGCAAGGTCCAAGCTAGACGCTTTAGACATCATTCCTTGCATTGCAAATTGCATAAATTCATCCATCGCATATTCACGAAAGGATACCTCTTTACTTTGCAGCCATTCTTTTAGACCTGTATCTATTCCAATAGCGACAAGAGTCTGGCCTCGTCGTATGTGATCTGCCAGCTCACGCTCTGCAGTCTCAGTATACAAAACAATAGACCTGACCGCACTTTCTGCATCGACTCCCTCTGAACAGAGAAAAGCTTCTCGTCGACTAATAGGTAACAGAAGAAGTGCATTCTCATTAAGGTGACGTACAAGCTCTGCCCGTCCTTCTAAAAGAGAAGACATCCCCACAAGCAGGTTCTCTTTACGAGCTGCCTGAAAACCGTAAGCCCATGCTAGACCGACTTTGATACCTGTGAATGAGCCAGGCCCTTGCGCAACAATAATTGTGTCGACATCCCCTAGCTCTTTGCCCAGCTCCTCCATGCCTTCTGCTAAAAAATGACAGAGAGCGGAATCTGCAGCACCTCTCTGTGGTTGGGTTCGTATAAACTTCTTAGGAGAGCCTTCCGAACTACCATGCGAAACAAGTGCTAAAGATGTCCCCGAAAGGGTTGTATCGATGAAAAGATGAAGTGTCATTTAAACAAACCCACCATACCTTGGAGCATCGAAGACCAAAAGCGACTAAGATCATTATATGTAGCTAGCACGATCAAAGAGAGAATCAGAATAAAACCTACCTTCTCATAATTCTCCACAAAAGCCGGTCTCAGTCGTCGACGCAATACAAACTCCATTCCAGTCATGAAGAGTTTTCCACCATCAAGCGCAGGAATGGGAAAGAGATTAAGAACTCCCAAATTGATACTGACGAGAGCCAGGGAAGTCAAGAACGACTGCAAGCCAAGTTTGGCAGAATCTCCAGCCATTTTCGCAATCAAGATCGGACCACCCAGTACTTTCAAAGGCACCTCACCTCTAAAGAGCCCCCCTATAACACGCACCAAAATTAGGGACTGCTGAGCAGTTGTACGCACAGCAAATTGTAAGGTAGAAAAAATGTCTCGGTAAATTTCTACATAACTTGGAGGAGAAACCAGAGCTCCCAAAAAACTAACCGGCAGAAGATAAGCTGTTGCTTTACCTGAGGCCTTTTGAATCTCGATAGGTCGCAGCGGCAATTCGACCGCAAGCTCTGCTTCACCACGTTGCAGAGTGACATGAATTTTGTCATGCTCATTTTTTTGTAAAAACTCGTAGAGCACGTAGAGATCAGAGATTTCTTTTCCCTCAACGCTAAGCAACCTATCACCTTTTTGCAGAACCCCATCAGAAGGGCTCTCGACGCTGTTCACAGTTACTTGAGCATCCGTAAGCCCCAAGTACTTTGGCAACTCAACAGGATCAAAATTTTTATCTTTAACTAACTTTGACCATCCCTCAGTCACTAAAGTTTTTCTTTCAACAGCATCATTGGGAGCAAGACGCACATCGATCCATATAGACTCTGCTCGCACAGCAAAGGCTTCCTCCAGAACATGGATAAACTGGTCCCAACTCGTGATCGACCACTCTTTCTCACCAAAGCCTGCCTTACGAATTTCTTGCCCCCCAACAACACCGGCCTTGCGTGCTGCTGTTGAATCTCGCATTAGACTAATATATGGAGGCAAGAAGCCATACCCGATTCCCAGTTGGCCTCGCTTTTGTATTTTTCCTAAAACATCCTCAAGCATTACAGGCTGTGGCACCACATTGAGATGCATCTCTTTGCTATCACGTAAAAAACCAATATCGAGAGCTTTGTCAGGAGCAGCAGAAATCGCTTCTTGAAGATCCGTCCAGCTCAAAATGGTTTTGCCATCTATACTATTCACACGGTCTCCCGAGCGAAGACCTGCAGATTCTGCTGGACTACCATGACGAACCTGACCGATGACTGGAGAAGGATGCTCTATCCCCTGCATACCAAGAAAGGCGTAGACGGCAATAGCTAGAAGAAAGTTTGCTAGAGGTCCGGCAACTATAGTACACGTTCGCGCAAATACACTTGCATTACAAAATTCAGAACCTCTAAAACGCTCCGGCACAGACTCCGTGGGAATAAATCCAGCAAATTTTACAAAACCACCCAAAGGTAAGCAGGACAAACGATATTGTGTGCCTTTATGCTCAAAGCCTAAGATCGTCGGACCAAAACCGATTGAAAAGATCTCGACACCAATACCAAAAGCCTTCCCTACAATAAAGTGTCCAAACTCATGTACGAAAACAAGAAGACCCAAAAGAACGACCATCGCTACAATTGGATGCGACAAAATTTCGGCCATCACTGGTACTTCCTAAAAAAATGAAAGATCGTGCTGTGATATAAAAAGAACAAACCACATCACTGGTGCAGCAACAATAATGGAATCCGTCCTATCGAGCAAACCACCGTGTCCCGGGAAAAGTGCCCCCGAGTCTTTGACTCCTCCAAAACGTTTGATCACAGACTCCATAAGATCACCCAAGATGCCTGCAGCTCCCGTGATAAGCGCAAGAAGAACAAGAAATTGCGAAGACCCCAATTGGCCTCCAAAAGCAGTATCGATCACAAATGCACCGAAAATCCCACCAAAAAGACCACCAATCGCACCTTCCCAGGTTTTTTTTGGAGAGCTTTTGGGTGCCAAAAGATGCTTGCCAAAATATTTCCCTGCAAAATAAGCTCCAGTGTCATTAGCCATGACAATCCCAAGCAACAGAAAAAGAAAGCGCGAATGTTCTCCCATCGCATACAAATCTAACAAGGCGATCCAAGGGAGGGTGCCATACATCACGCTAAAAAGAGTGCCAAGCATATTAGCCATAGCAGCTTCAATCGATGTTGCTAGAAAGGTACTCATGAGTAAAAGGATCATCACTGCAAAGACAGCAACTCCCAACTCAGCTCCCTGCAAACGTGATGCTATAAAAGAAAAGACAACCCCAGAAATCAGAGTGCAAAGCAAAGTCCACAGTCGAACTGTATTCAACATGGGAGCTCCCAACCGATTTCGCAAGGCAGGTAAAAGTATACTTACAGTCTCGAAGGTTGAACCGAGTGCCAACAGTAGGAATACAAAAAAGATGAGAGGTTTTGGTATATACAGCAGAATTGCAAAGACCAAGGGAAGAGCAATGACTGCGGTCAGAATTCGTTTCCTCAACATGAACGCTTGGGCCTTTCTATTCTAAATAATACTACGTTAGAGTTTTTGGACAGAGGTGTCACCCATTGTCATATCCTGAGTTGCTTCCGAACCTTTTCACGAACGAATTCAGGACATATACAGCCAATTTGACCTAGATATTCCAGTATTCATTTGGCTTGCCTAAACTGTGGATCCAGAGACGACTCCAAACGAGGATACTCGTAGCCCTTAGCAAAGGCTAGTCTTACAAGGCACCATCTTCAAGCACCAGTCCGAAGCGACGCTTACGTGATTGAAAAGAGCGGATAGCTTCGTAAAAGTGTTCTTTCCGAAACTCAGGCCAATAAACCTGCGAAAACCACAACTCTGTATAAGCGATTTGCCAAAGAAGAAAGTTGGAGATTCGCTGTTCCCCACTTGTGCGAATGAAAAGATCAGGATCTGCAAGACCGTTCGTCCACAAATGTTTCGAGAACATCTCTACCGAAATATCCTCGATTTGTAGCTCACCATTTTTAACCTTGCGAGCGAGGTCTTGGCACGCAAAAACAATTTCGTTCCGTGATCCGTAGCTTAAAGCGACATTCAAAGTCATACCGGTATTTTTAGATAAGTATTCTTGCGTTTCCACAACCATCGCTCGTGTTTGCGCTGGTATCTTCTCCAAATTACCCATGACCCGAAATTTGATATTTGCTTCGTTAAGCTTTTCACGTTCCTTTATCACGTAAGTTTCCAATAACCTCATAAGAGCAGAAACTTCCGCTTTGGGACGCCCCCAATTTTCTTCACTAAATGCATAAAGAGTGAGAATCTGAACCCCTAGATCGGCGGCAGCTTCTACCACATGCTTCACACTTTCGACGCCCTTTTTATGGCCAAAAATGCGTGGTTTCAGTTGCTTTTGGGCCCAACGCCCATTGCCATCCATAACAACAGCAACATGGCGAGGTATCGCTCCTCGTCGTAACTGCTCAACTATTTCCGATGTCTCTAAATCCGAACTCATAGTTATCTTTTAAGGAGTGAAAATATCACCAACGAAATAGGACCCCTATCTCTGATATTGCACACGCTAGGGCCATACTTAGCATAGAGCAAACCCTTAATCTATCACAGTATCTTCCATATACTAAAGATCTCTTGTATTTAGAGCCTACCGAGTAACTTTGAGAACAAGGTCGCCACGGAACAAAGGCACCAGCTATCGCAGCTATTGGCCTTAGTGCTAAAACTTCGAACGATTATGAATAAATTAGAGGACTCCTCCATTGGATAGACATTCAAAGATTAGCCCAGGTCTTTTAGTGATGGCAGCAACACATATCGGCTGCATTGATGACACTCCATTGCGTACACTCTCCGCATTGAGAGACTGCGAACTTTTAATTTTTGAAGAAGACCGCCCTGCTCGACTTTTGCTTAAACAGGCAGGAATTCATAAAGCCTATATCAAGTACAACGAACACAACTCTTCAGAAATTCTTGACCTACTTCGAAGCCACTTAAAAGCTGGCAAAAGCGCTGTTTATGTCAGCGATCAAGGCTGCCCAACTCTGGCAGATCCAGGGCGACAACTGTTGGAGCTAGCCTACGCCAGCCATGCAAAAATTCAGGTGATCCCAGGCCCAAGCTCAGTAACGGCAGCCATTTCTGCATGTCCTTTTGCGATGCAACAATTTACATTCGAAGGTTTTTTACCTGCGGAAACAGAACAACGCGTTCGCAGTTTGGAACGTCTCGCGCAAGAGTCTAAGCCTATAATTCTGCTCGACACCCCTTATCGCTTAGAAAAGGTACTTAGCGCCTGTCAAAACGTATTCGACAAAAAACGTAAGGCGTTTCTAGCACTGGATATCTCAGGAAATGAAGAAAACTTCTTGGTTGGAACCTTTGCAAATCTACTTGCTGCCACACAGGGAAAGAAACTCAACTTTGTCCTGATTATTGATGGAACCGGAACTAAACCTTAGCTTTGCTGCTAGGATCGAGGTTGTATAGGTTGTATAGGAGACGATGAAGAATTGAGACGCGCACGTCGTCGATCAAAACCATATGCTTTCGAGCGCAGGTAGTAAGGTTTAAGTGTACGAAAGAATACTTTCAAGACCGCAAGCGCAGGTACTGCAAGCAAGATTCCCCAAAATCCCCAAAGATCTCCAAATCCAAGTACAGTCATAATGACTACAAGTGGATGTATGCCTAGCCGCTCCCCAACAATGCGGGGGGTGATAAACATACCATCTAAGGATTGGACAGCCACAATGATTCCGACCACAAGGAAAAGCTGACTAGCTCCTTGCCAGTTTGCAATAATAACAATCAAAGATAAGCCACCACCTACAATCACATCTAAATAGGGGATGAGACGACAGAGACCAGCAACCAAACCAATGGCAATTCCACCATTTAAACCAACAGCTGAAAAGCCAATCACATAAAGACAACCAAGAATAGCAGCTACAGTAACCTGACCCATAATTGCAGATCGTAAAGCATAGCTTATTCGTGAAAGCAAATCACGAACAGGCTCCCGCAAATCCACTGGGGTCAAATCTCTAAAGAAACTCACAATTTTTTTCTCATCTTTGATTAGAAAAAATGTAATCAAAGGGGTCATTATGATATTGAGCAAAGTCCCAACAACCTGTGGTGCAGAACGCCAAATAGAAGTCAATGCATCCTGAATACGATCACTCCATTGCACCATACCTTGCACATCACCAAACATACGATCCAAAATCTTTTGATCAGAAAAACCTAATTCGATTATATAGTTTTTCATCACAGGAAACGCACGTTCATTAACAAAGGTCAGAGCTTTAGGAGCAAGATGCATAAGAGTTAAAAGTTCATTGTAAAGGTAGGGCAAAACCTCAACGACTCCCACTCCCACTGATGCAAACGTAAAAAGAAGCATTACGGAGACAACCGCAACTCTTGGAACACGGTAGAATGAAAGATGATCAATTATTGGAATGAGCATATAGGTGAAAAACAAAGCTAGAAAAAAAGGCACGAGCAAGGCTCGGTATACGAACATAAGAACATAGGCAATTGGAATCAAAACTGCAAAAAAGATGAGAAGCTTGTAAAACTGAGACCATGGCAATAGCTTACCTGTCGACGATTGCGATACACGTTCAGTCATAAGAGCCCTCTACAATTCGATCGTGTTTACTATAGTCTTTAAGTACAGTTATATCACGCCACTGATGCGATTCTAAAAGTGCTAGTACGCTTTGCCCCTGATCTTTGCCAATTTCCACAAACAAACGGCCCCCAGGATGCAGGTGGGCATGAGCTGTTTTTGCAAAACGCTCATAAAAAACCAGCCCCTCTTCACCACCAAAAAGAGCAAGCTCGGGCTCAAAATCGATCACTGAACGTGATAAGCACTCCCGCTCATGGTTAGCGATATAAGGAGGATTGCTGATGATAATATCAAATTTATCCAAATCCTTCCAATTCAGTTCATCTAGAGCATCTGCGCATTTGAATTCAAGACGAGTCTCCAGGATGGAATGCGCCTGCGCATTAAATTTGCAGAGCTCTATCGCAGCTGGAGAAAGATCCCACGCAACTAGAGAGCTACCTGGCAAATAATGAAGCAGCGAAAGCCCTATGCAACCCGAACCCACCCCAATCTCCAAAATACGTAAATCTTTTGCTAAGCTTTTACCAAATGCGATCGCACGCTCCACGAGTAGCTCAGTCTCTGAACGAGGAATGAGAACACGCGCATCGACCGCAAAAGACAAACTCATAAATTCACGAGATCCAATGATGTAAGCAATGGGTTCATGCTGAAGACGACGCAATAATAGCGTCTTAAAATCTGCCAACTCCCGACGTGAAAGAGGCTGATCAAAACGCAAATAAAGATCAATACGCCTTAGCTTTAGGGCATGACCTAGCATGAGTTCGGTATCAAGACGAGCAGAGCTAAAACCCTTCTTCGTTAGAAAGTCTGTGGACCAACGTAGAAGCTGCTCAATTGTTTCTGGAGTTTTAGCAATCTCACTCATTGAGTTTATGAGCCTTCAATTGTTCTGCAGTATAGAAGGTTCCCAACGCATCAAGAACCTCATCAATATCTCCTTCCATTGCTTCAGCAAGACGATACAATGTAAGATTAATACGATGATCCGTAACACGCCCCTGAGGGAAGTTGTAGGTTCGGATTCTCTCACTTCTATCCCCAGAACCCACCTGCAATTTACGATCTTGACTACGTGCTTCATCCTGCTGTCTCTGCATATGCTCAAGAAGCCGACTACGCAACATCTTCATCGCTCGATCTTTGTTCTTATGTTGAGAGCGTTCGTCCTGACATTCAATTACCATCCCTGAAGGAACGTGAGTAATACGAACCGCAGAATCCGTACGGTTAACGTGCTGACCACCAGCTCCACTCGCCCGGAAGGTATCAATTTTCAAATCTGCAGGATTGATTTGAATCTCAATTTCATCAGCTTCAGCAAGAACAGCTACCGTACAAGCACTCGTATGAATACGACCTGAGGCTTCTGTTACCGGAACACGTTGTACTCGATGCACTCCCATTTCAAATTTCAGGCGACTGAAAACTTTGTCACCTTGGATAAGCAAGACAATCTCTTTAAAACCCCCGCGTGCGGACTCCGTACTACTGAGTGTCTCCACACGCCAACCTCTCTTCTCTGCATAACGACAGTACATACGTAGCAAGTCTGCACAGAAGAGTGTCGCCTCATCACCCCCAGTACCTGCTCGGATCTCGAGCAAAACGTTCTTAGAATCACGGGGATCAGATGGCAAAAGAAGTATCTTCAAACGTTGTGAAATATCTTTGAGCTTATCTTGCAAGTCATTGAATTCTTCACGCGCCATTTCGGCAAACTCTTTGTCACCACCCTCTAGAATTTCCTTGGTATCTTCGAGGTTTTTTTTAACAGATTTATATTCACGATAAGTGGTAACTAGCTCCTCTATCTCAGCTCGCTCCTTACTCAACTTGACAGTTTGCTCCCCATCAAGATCGGGACGCATCAAGGATTCCTCAAGGTGGATAAACCGTCTCTCAATCGCTTCCAACTTATCAAACATGTCCATACCTTAAAAAAAAAGCACGGGGTTGCCCGTGCTCTAGGGGGTTTATGGCTTCCCAGAAACTCCCTAATTGTTTCATTTTGAAACGTTCACAAACGCAACCAAAGATTACTTCGATTGTTTTGCGTACTTCTTCTGAAACTTCTCAATACGACCAGCTGTATCAATCAGCTTCTGTTTTCCAGTAAAAAATGGATGACAGTTGCTGCAGATCTCAACTTTGATCTCTTTCATCGTTGAACGTGTTTGGAATTTATTGCCACACGCACAAACAACAGTTGTCAATTCGTATTCAGGATGAATGCCTGCTTTCATGTTCTTTATCCCTATATCAAAGAGTTTAGCCGTTCATTGACGAAATAAACTCGTGGTTCGTTTCAAATTTATCAAGTTTCGTGAGGAGGAAGTCCATCGAATCAACCGGGTTCAGAGGTTGCAGTAGCTTCCTAAGAATCCACATGCGATTAAGCACATCTTTTGGAAGCAAAAGCTCTTCTTTACGTGTTCCGGACTTATTCAAATCGACTGCTGGGAAGATACGTTTCTCCACCAACTTACGATCCAAATGAAGCTCCATGTTACCCGTTCCCTTGAACTCTTCGAAAATGACCTCGTCCATACGTGAACCAGTATCAATCAAAGCAGTTGCGATGATGGTGAGTGAGCCACCCTCTTCAACGTTACGGGCTGCGCCGAAGAATCGTTTTGGTTTGTGAAGGGCATTGGAATCCACACCACCGGAAAGAATCTTACCGGAAGGAGGAACCACTGCGTTGTAGGCTCGAGCAAGACGTGTAATCGAGTCAAGAAGGATTACGACATCTTTCTTATGTTCGACTAGGCGCTTCGCTTTTTCGATAACCATCTCTGCGACCTGAACGTGACGTTGAGCTGGCTCATCAAAAGTTGAGCTAATGACTTCACCACGAACCGATCGTTCCATATCCGTGACTTCCTCTGGTCGTTCATCAATAAGAAGAACGATCAGAATAGCCTCGGGATGGTTTTTCTCAATCGCTGCAGCAATTTGCTGCAACAAGACAGTTTTACCTGTACGTGGAGGGGCAACGATCAAAGAGCGCTGACCTTTCCCGATTGGAACTAACATATCGATGATTCGGGTTGAGTAGATCTTCGGATCAAACTCAAGACCAAACTTTTCCATTGGATACAACGGAGTGAGGTTGTCAAAGATGATTTTATCCATCTCTTGGTCAGCATTTTCGTTATTGACCTTTTCAACCTTCAATAATGCAAAGTAACGTTCACTGTCTTTAGGAGGTCGAATTTGACCTTCGACTGTGTCCCCTGTTCGCAGGTTAAAGCGACGAATCTGCGATGGAGATACGTAAATATCATCTGGACCTGGGAGATAATTGTAGTCTGGCGCTCGTAAGAAACCGAATCCATCTGGTAAAGTTTCAAGAACTCCGGATCCATAAATAAGGCCGCCACGTTCAGACTGAGCTTGGAGCAAAGAGAAAATAAGCTCCTGCTTGCGCATGCTGCTCGCACCGATAATTCCGAATTGCTTAGCCATGGCTGTCAGATCAAATATCCGACGTAGCTTAATTTCATTGAGATCAATTATTTCCGGTGTTTCATCAACACTCTTTTTGGTAGTCGTGGCTTCTTTGGCCATAAGGTTTTGCTCGCTTTAGGTAGGTTGTGGTTAATTAAAGGTTCAACTCTGGATTCCCTATACCATCCAAATGGGTTGACTATCGAAGTTATAGATGAATTCGACTGGGCAGTGCAAACGTTGCTCACTTAGGAATCAAGGATTCAACGCGGCGATTGTTTCTACTTCCACCTGATCCAAAGATCAAGATAAAAAACTCCTGAAATATCTTCTGACGTATTCCACCAGCCTGAGACTGACCCAGGTGTATCATAAAAATACAGGGATCGCAGCTAGCCTAAAATTTCTAATAGGCAGAAGTCAAGAATTTTAGATACTTAACATCTCGGCTTGATTCCGCCGAAGCTGTGCTAAAATAGAATAAACCATCGATAGGAACTTTATGCAATTTGCCTATAAGGTTTTGTTGCTATTTTATGTGCTGTCTCATGCTAACGGCGCGCTAGCTCAGACCAAAATCGCAACTGAAGAGCGCTTTCAAGACCTGTTCATAACAGCAGGCTACTCAACCGCTTTTGGAGCCGCGCTGGGTGCAGCTGTGCTGGGACTCTCCGACAATCCAGGTACAAAAATGCGCTACCTTGCTATCGGAGCCTCCGTAGGCTTCATCGCAGGCAGCATTCTGGGGACCTATATCGTATTTTCACCAATGATTGTCCCCGGTGGAACCATGACCCATATCGGTTTGCAAAAAGACATCTCTTATGGGGATAAAAGATCGTTGATGCTGCGGCCAATTCTCAATGAGGGGAGGCTACAAAGCTTTCAAGCCGACTGGGTACTCGCGAAGTTCTAATTGCAATAGGACTGCTAAAGAGCCTCTGCGATGAGGTCATATTCCAGAGAATCCACGATACGGACCTCACGAATCTCTCCACACTCAAGATTTTCACCCGAGATATAGACAATTCCATCTACATCGGGAGCTTGAATAGAGAGGCGTCCCTCCCAACGGCAAGTTTCGTCATCCTTTTTCAACACCAATGCCGAGAAAGTCTTTCCGACAAATTGTGCCATCTTCGCCCTTGAAATCTCACGTTGCAGGGTCATCAAATTGTTATAACGCTCCTGTTTAATGCCTTCCTCAACTTGATCTTTCATACGCGCAGCAACCGTCCCCTCTTCCTGAGAGTAGGTAAAGCATCCCAGGTGCTCAAAACGCTGCTGCCCCAGAAAGGATGCAAGATGTCTAAAATCTTCGGCTTCTTCACCAGGAAAGCCCACCATGACTGTGGTCCGAAGAGCAATACCCGGAACCTTGTCCCGAACTCTTTGGAAGACAGAACGCATTTGCTCTTGCGTAAGAATGCGGTTCATACGACTCAAGACCTCATTACTTGCATGCTGCACAGGTATATCGAGGTATTTTACAATCTTGTCTTCTCTAGCCATCAGTTCAAGAAACTCATCGCTGATATTTTCGGGATACATGTAGAGCATACGGAGCCAATGCAAATCCTTGATCTGCACAAGTTCTTTCAAAAGAGGTACCAATTCATCAGAGCCTCGGTCTCGTCCATAGGCCGCAAGATCCTGAGCTATAAGGATAATTTCCTTCACTCCTTGAGCCGTTAGCTGCTCAACTTCCTTAACAACACTAGAAATAGGTCGTGAACGTAAGCGCCCACGAATTGCTGGAATGATACAGAACGCACAGTTATGCCCACAACCTTCTGCAACTTTTACATAGGCAGAATGCTTTGACAACGTGTTTACACGGGGTAAATTTTCATTGTAGAGATAATTGGCACGTTTTGCGATCACCGTCCCTTGCTCAGGGGGGCTTTCCAACAGAGACCCGATTTGTGTGAACTGATCTGTTCCGACGAAGAAATCAACCTCTGGAATACCTTTAGCGAGTTGCGTCTTATAACGTTGAGCTAGGCAACCTGCAACGATGAGCCGAAGTTCGGGTTTTTTCTTCTTTAGATCTGCAAAACCTAAAATTGTATCAATACTTTCTTCTTTTGCAGATTGAATAAAACCACAGGTATTTACAATAATGGCATCCGCATCATTAGCTTCACTAGAGTGAACCCATCCATTTTGAAGGAGCGTGCCAATCATGACTTCCGAGTCAACGAGATTACGTGCACAACCTAGTGATACAAGATGAACTTTTTTTTGCATTTGTGTCATTACTGCACTCCCCGTGCAAATTCGATAGAGAATAAAGGAATATTCTGATAAGGGTTTTAAGGATGCCGAGAAGCGAGGTTAGTTCCGTTCTTCTATTCGTCGTTCAAGGTACCCGCTTGCAGGCAGGCAGAACGCAGCATCATATTTATGGGACTGGTTCTAGCAAAAAGCAAAGACCTGATCAAGCAATGGAACAGGAGCGGCATGCGAATGAGTGGAATTGTTTCTATTAATGGTGAAATTCAACCGGTTGAACAGTCCAAAATTTCTGTACTGGATCGAGGCTTCCTCTTTGGAGATGCTATTTTTGAGGTGCTTGTCGCCTTTCACTCCAAGGTCATCGCCATCCCCGAACATCTTCACAGACTCAGATTTTCTGCAGAAAAAATTGCTATGACACTACCTTGGAGTGATGAACAGCTAACCGAGGAGCTTAGCGACCTATGCAAACGCACACAGTTTCCAAAAACCTATCTGCGTATTGGAATCACTCGAGGCGAGGGCTTAGGGCTTTTTTCCACTAACAGTAGCTATAACAAACTTCTTTATGCGCTCCCTGCTCCACGCACTCCCGACTCCCTCTATAGGCAAGGTTTGATTCTAAAAACTGCGCCCAAAGTTCATATGCAAGGAGGTCCTCAAATCAAGACCCCCCACTACCTCCCTAGCATCGTAGCAATGCAAAATTCCCCGGGCACAACCTTTGACGATGTGCTCTGGGTCAACCATAACGATGAAATCACTGAAGCTTCCACATCCAATATCTTTTTTATTAGCCGTGAAGATTCCAAGATTTTTTTGGAAACCCCCTGTCTTGAGAGCGGATTGTTGAGTGGTGTAACACGAGGCATTCTGTTGGATCTATTTAAGGAGAAGCACATCCTTTTCCGTGAAACAGCTATTCATAACGATGAGCTAGCACGCTTTGATGAGGCTTTTCTGTGCTCAACAATTCGCGGCATCGTACCTATCCAAAGAATAGATGATCACAAGCTTAGTACTTGTAGACCACAAGCTGCCTTTCACACGATACAATCTATTTTTCATCAATGGATTGAACAACAGGTAGGTCGAAAATTAGATTGGAATAGCGGGCTTTAGCCATTAATAGCTAGGCCGACAACTTCAGCAGCATTCGATACTTCCTAGAGAAGGAAGTTATCTCTCACTTCGACTTTTGACCTTTCTTTGCTCGCGCAGGTTTTTTGGATACTTCTTTAGCCTGGCTAACAACTTCTTGAACCTGTTGGTTTTCAATAGCTGCGACGTTCTTTTTCATCTCTTCAATTATATTATGTCGAGGTGTGTACTCACTTTTATTCAAGATAATCTGTTTGCCTAAACGATTCTGCAAATTAAAAATAAGGGGTGCCTTCAAATTTGCAGTCATGTTATTGGGATCGGATGGTATCGTGATAATTACTGAAATAACTGCATCTTTTTCATCTTTCAAAGCAAGATCACTTACTTCCGCATCGGTGACTTCAACAAAATAGTCAGATTTGAAGAGAAGAGGGTTGATAATGACAAAAGCAATACCACCTTCATCTAAAGATTGTAGCCACTTGAAGGGTGAATCACGATCGTGGTCCAGAAGTACGTACTTCTTCAGCTCGGGAAACCCAATAAGACCTTGAGGAAGCTCAATAACGTCCGCCTGATTGACCTCGATCTCTCCGAAACGAGTTGTATGAACCTTTATCAAACGGCATCCTCCCAATGAAATGAACCCACGGACGAAAACTGTAGCAATCCTATTTCCACACCTATCATTTTATCCCAATGTGGGCAGGAATCGCAAACTTTCGGACGCTCGGAAACCCAATTGCAAGCTGACTCATTAAAAAACCGTCACCCATCATTTCGAACAATTCGTCTTTTCAGTCGGATGGGACTTTCTACAAAAGTCGATGTTTCCAATCGAATACCGATATCATGGATCGCATCACTAGATGCTTCAGAGGCTTTTTTATTTTCCTCCATAATTCTGCGATAGACCTCTTCTCGGTGCACTGCAGTCGTCGGACCTGCACTAACCCCTAATCGCACCTGTTTGCCCTTTACCTGCATAACGACGATTTTGATGTCGTCACCTACTGCGATTCCTTCGCCTACCTTTCTCGTTAGAACGAGCATATCCACTCCCTGGATTCTAAGACAGCTCCCTCAATAGTAGAAATCCTCTAGCTCTATGTCAAACTGCCTACTGGAGGAAGTTCATCAATGATGGTTGTAACATCTTGTTTGATGTAACCAAAGTGCTCTGCAATACCGATTCCGTTCTCTTGAAATCTGATGTTGCCTGCAATACATCCAAATCTTCAATTTTAGAGAGAACATCCCTCTCAAGATCTAAATTAGAGTCGAGTTGTTTAAAGACATCATTGAGACTCGCCGAACTAGCACCGATCGCAGTTTGCAAACTGATCGCCTTATCGATATGAAAATCAAGTTCACCCAAAGATTTGAAAATGACATCTTTGCTGTTGGATTCGAGTCCGTTTAACAAATTAGCCAGGGAATCGATCATGCCTCCATGTTCTACTCCCGTATTATCTTTACCCCCACCGAAGAGCTGACGCCCCGAACTATTGATCCTCTGAAAGCGTCCTTCTCCCACCTGAATAAAAATCTCTCCATCATCACCAAGGAAATTTCCATCATCATCGAGAGCTGGTGCATTGGTACGAAATCCTGAAAACAAAAAACGTGACCCATAGCGGGAGTTTCCCATCTGCACAATGCCAGTGATTATCTCCCCTATTTCCTTTGCCGTAGCGGAACGACTTTCCGGTCCGTAGGTATCGTTAGCCATAGCAATAGTCAGCTCTCGTGCACGTTGCAATCGCTCACTGATGATAGAGATTGCTTCTTCACTTGCATTGACGAAGCCTTGGCTGAAGGCAATATTGGTCTGAAAATTACGAATATCCGACAAGCGATCTTTTTGCTTCAATATTTTTGTCGAACCCACTGGGTCTTCGTGAATAGCCCCAATCCGCCTTTGAGACGAAAGTTGGTTCATCACACCGACACTTGCATCTTTAGCTTTCTCAATGCGGTTGTTTGCCACTTCGTAACGATGTCGATCAGAAACTCTCATCGCCTAGTCACTACCTCTTCAACGATAAAACGGTTTCAGTCATTTCATCGATCGTCTTGATCATCTTTGATGATGCTGTAAAATTAGCATGCCACTTCATCATATTTGTCGCTTCTTCATCAAGCGAAACTCCGGAAACGTTTTCACTTTGTGCTTTTAAATCTGCAAAAAGTATTTTATCAGCATCTCTCGCCTGAAGCGAACGTGCCGTCTCTGCCCCCAAAATACCAATTCCATTGGCATAGAACTCATTGAAACTTGCAGTACCATTAGCCATTGTTCTTTGGTTTTTCAAAAGAATCAATCGGTTCGCAACAATATTATCACCCACTGTCTGCGCCGTACTTGCTGCTGAAATTGCATTCGTTGATGATGCAATCACGTCGTCCAGTTTTATACTTTGTCCTGCACCACTTGCTTGGTTTAGGTGTTCGAAAAAGTCACGAGAATCGGTAAGATCATACTCACCCAAACCAAAGCCCTGTCGATGAATTGCGTTGATTTGTGAGACAAATTCATACGCTAAATTATCATTCTGATCGATCATCTTAGTAGCAACATTGTCTCGCACATCCAAAAGCGCTCCAACAGTTCCTCGCTTGAGTCTACTACTAACATTACGAATTTCATCACCTTCTCCATCGAGAACCAAAACATCATAAAGCCCTGCATCATTTTTACGAACACCAAATTGACACGCATAACCGCGATCAACCAACAGAGACCCATCATCAGCGCGAATGGTTGTCATCCCTGATCGATCTTCATAGTAGCTAATACCAATTGATTCGCTCAACTTATGAACCAAGAGATCTCGCTGATCTCTCATATCATTACTAACCCTTTGCTCACCAAACTCTGATTCTCTAATCTTCGTATTAAGTTGGGCTATATTGGCTAAAGTCGTATTAACACCATCTATTGAATCACGAATTTTTTCATTGATATTATTTCGATAATTCTTCAGGTTGCGATCTGTCTGATTGAAAGCAAAAGCTAGACTTTTACCTCGCTCCTGCAAGGAGGTTCGTATCGTAATTTCTTCAGGATTCGTCGATAGATTCTGCAGAGACTCAAAAAAATTATCCATCTCACTCGTTAAATTCGATCCCATCTCTGGACCATAAAAACTTTCAAGCTCAGCCAAAGCTGTATAGCGTCCTTCACTACGCCCTAAAGTAGAACGTGTCTCATTCATCTGCTTATCAATGAACTTATCTCTCGACCTATATATGGATCCGATGTAAGCACCGTCTCCAATAAGAACACCTTGCTTCAAAAAAGGCTCGCGCTGCTTGAGACGCAAGTCCTGACGTGAGTATCCTTCGGTTTGAGCATTGGCAATATTGTGCGAAGTGGTATCGATTCCCTGTTGCGAGTTATACAGAGATTGGCTACTGATATTCAGTGAGTGAGTTAGACCTGACATCTATGCTTCAGTACTCAATTGAATGGCCGTTTCCGGCGTTTGTCGTTTTCCATTCGCTCCATAGAGAGAGGATCTCTCTAAAGCGAGATCAGACCAAAATTTCATGCTCTCCTGATAGTGACTGAGAAAACGAGTCACTATTTGTTTATTTCTTTCAATTTCCATTTGAACACCAGGAAGCACCTCCCACAGTCTTTGTACAATTTTACGGAAGATCTCTACATGTTGCTCGAGCTCGACTCTATCTGCGGATGCAGTTGCTGCAAATGTTTCAAAGGCTTTCAAGCAAGCAGAGAGTGTCTTTTCTTTCAGACCTTCCATATGCAGCAATGCCTCGTATTGCTTTTTTAAAGCTGCTTCAATCTTCAGCGCCAAACCCTGCTTTTCTCCACCAGCCTTTTCCATCGCTTCCAAAGCACGTTCAGCGATTGCCTTATGTTCCTTGGCAAGAACAGGTGGCACTTTCAAATAGAGAGAAATGAGCTCATCGAGAGAAGCACTCATTTCTTTTATGAAACCTAAAGTTAGCGGTCTACTTATCCACATAAATTCGTCTTAGATTCCTTAGGGAGTATCATGGTTTGACATTGCTAAACGATCACGCACAGCTTCTCTAAGAATACCATCCGCAACATTCCCGGAGTCGACAACGTAGCTGCCATTTTGAATACGGTCTCGATATTCTTTGACCTTGGACTCACGAACATCTGGCGTTTCCATTGCAATTTTGTGTGCTTTTTCATAGGCACGTTTTGTCTCTTTTGCATCTGATGATAGATTCACAGCGTAATCATCAATCATACTAGGGTCTACATGAGTTGCACCTTCACGTGCAGCTGTACCAGAAACTTTGCTACGCGCAACGCTCTTGCTATTTTTAGCTTGCGTCATTGGAAGCGTATTCGGATCTTGGTTAACTTTCATTATCTGCCCATCCTGACTGAGTGGTATGCCTATTTCATTGTCTGATTTTTCGAGACTTCATGCAATCTCTCCTGACCGTACACTCTCTTCCCATTAATTTCTTTAGCTATTCTCGATGTATCATGACCTAGGCGCATTTTGCCTAAGACCTGTTTTTCAATCATTTGAGCAAGACCTGTTGTCCCTTGCTCAGCCATGATTTTAGAATACTCTGAGTCCAACATTCCCTGATAAATTTCTTCAGCATTACCTCCATCAATGAGCCCAGATTTAACAACACTTTGGCGCATTGCTTTCAAAACTATGTCCATAAATAAAGACTCAAAATCACGAGCAACTTTTTTGAGTTCTTCAGGTGCCGATGCTTTGAGTTTGTCGACATGCTGAAGCGCAGCTTCATCTTGACTTTTAGCAGATTGGAAACGAGCCAAACTGTCGACTTTAATATCCACTAGATAAACTCCATCTCACCATTCAAGGCCCCAGCAGCATAAAGAGCTTGTAAAATTCCAACCAAATCAGCAGGCCGCACACCAATTTTATTCAAGACCTGGACAAGGTCACCAACGCTTACACCCTTGACAGGAACAACCGTTTGACTAGATCCATCTTTCGCATTTTTATCAATCTTAATGGAGAGATCTCCATGAGAAATACTAACAGGATTAATGCTTATCTCATTACCAAAAACAACAGTACCAGTACGTTCATTCAGCACCACTTTGGCTTTGTGATCGACTTCAACTTTAAGTTGCTCTACTTCAGAAACAAAGGAAATCAGTTCATTTTGATAGTGAGGAGGAATCGATACATTCACTATAGTTGGACCTAGAGCTGTTGCATAGAAGCCTTTGAAATTCGAGTTGATAGCACGAACTATGCGATTATTTGTTGTGAAATCAGGTTTTCTCAAACTCAGATGCAAAACTCCATCAAAGGTATAGTCTGGAGTAAATTCACGCTCAACGTAGGCACCCGCTGGAACTCTTGCCACTGTGAGCACACGTGCTCCAGCCCCATCCGCTTGTCCAATAACAACGGCCCCCTGCGCTATAGCATAAGTATTTCCATCCCCTGCTCGTAGAGGTGTTTGTATGAGAGTTCCACCTGCAAGGCTCTTTGCATCTCCATTTACGGATATGCGAACATCAATTTTATCTCCTATTTGTGCGAAAGGAGGAAGCTCTGCCGTTGCGACTACAGTTGCAACATTTCCCATCGCAACTTTAGCAGGATCAACTTTTATGCCAAGCCCTCGCATCATAGACGCCAAGCTCTCACGGGTCGAACTCGATGCTTTCGAATCCCCTGTACCCGCAAGACCGATGACAACACCATAACCGATCAGCTGGTTAGGACGTACGCCTCGTATGTTCACCAAATCTTTGAGTTTTGCATCTGCAAAAAGAGGAGCTGCAAATAAGAAAAAAACCAAGGTGATAATACTTTGTTTTTTCACAAATCTCTCTTCCATCAAGGTTTCTTTGCTGGACTTGTCTGCGCTGCATTAGTCTGTGGCGCATTCGCATTTTCCGTTGGTTTCGCTTCTTTTGCCTTCTGTTCCGCAGCAACTTGCTTATCTAGCTCATTCACTTTGGATTGCAGTTGACTGATAGTCTCCGTATCTTTTCTTTTTTCTTCTCTTAGTTTGTCACGTTCTTGAGCTGTACGAACGCGTTCATTGCCAAAGGCTTTAAGTCGAGTCAACATACGCTCACGAAATTGATTCATCTCCTTACGTTTTCTTGCAAGCTCTGCAGCCTCACGTGATCGAGACTCTTGAAAGCCACTCATACGCAGCGCATATTCATCTTCCCAATTGGATGAGCGTCTATCAATACTATCCACGGGAGAGACCTGATTAAAATGAACCTCCGATAGATCCGCTGTAGTTACCCCCTCAGATTTCATAAGTGCCGAGTGTGGAATCCGAGCTGTAATGGAAAGACTTTTAGCTTCATCCATAGCGTCAGAACTTCGCTTATAAAGAGCGAGAATGTCACCATTGGAAAGGCGTTGCATAATTTGCATTTTAAACGATTTCTTGACACGCAACGCTTCATCCGGAGGAAGGAGTTCGGGGAACTGTTTTAGGAGTTCCTCTTCTTCGGGGGTTCTTTTGTTTGTATCTGCAGATTTAGCTGCAGCTTCATCCTTCTTTCCATCTATCTTTGGAAGAACAACTGCAACGTTTACAAATCGCCCTACGGCATCTTGGTTGAGATTGCCATAGAAGTCGTTTCTATCATCATCTAAGTTAAAAAGACTGCCTGTATGATTTTTTTGATCGATCTCTTTAATTTCTATTTGATTTTTCTTTACATAAACCGCCTGAGAATTTGGAGCATCAGGAAGGGGATAGCCAATCTTTTTTAGGGCTTCTGGTTGAGTGAACAACGGCCTCGAGCCGATAGTACGCATCCCTGCACAAGCCCAATGTAGGCTGACAAAAAAAATTATACTTGTGTACCTTTGATACTTCACTGTTATCTCTAATTTGTTTCTAGTTCAACCTGCTCACCATCTACAACACGAGCACGAAGAACTTTTTTAGTGGATGGAAACAAAACTGAAATCACATCACCCTGAACACCGTCCTGCAGAGCACGAACACGACTCGCGATATGAATTGCATCATTTTGAACATTTAATGTAATTGTTTGTCCTCGCTTAACATCAACTCGCTTTGCAAGCGACCCTTTGCGCAAAACCTGGTTTCGAGGTAGATTCCTTGTAGCCGTCAAACCCACAACATCTTCGACTTTCAGAACTGAATCGATTGCACTTTCATTTTCACTCACCCAGCGTTCCTCAAGATCATTGACCAAAAGCAAATCGCCAGCAGCAATCTCACGAACTGTAGCCACTCGCTTTTTTAGAATGTTGAATTCAACACTAACACTGAAGGACTTTTCATCCTGATTTCGTTCAAGAAACCGCACAATCCCTTTCAGCATACTCGTTTTTTGCAGATTCCATTGCGAGTTTCCTGCTTGTAATTCGGGAAAAACGATTTCAAAGACGCCAGGCCGAATAAGCAACGGCTCAAAGTGACGAATTTGTTTTAGCTCAACTCGTAAATGATTTTCTTGGCGATTACGAATATCTAATGCTTGATCAATGGCAAACTCAATTTCTTTCATACCAACAGACTGTGATGCTGAAATCACACGAATCCAGTCTGCCCCACCGAGAGGTAATACGCTGTTTGGAAGATTCTTACGCAAAGCCTCTTGCACTGACGCACGAGAATACACCTGTTCACGTCCAGGTTGGGGGCTATCAAATAACTCTAATGTCAAAACCGCATCACAGGCCGCTTCAGCCCCATCACAAAGACAAAGATCCCCAAGCTTAATTCGCCCAGAGCTCACGAGACTAGCCGGACTAAGCTTTAGATTCAATGTGGGTTGCAACACATTCTCCTGAGCAAAAGCTGCAGTACTCAAAAGAAGAATGATAATATAAAAAACTCTACTCATAAGAGATCTCACTATCGAACAGCTGTCGTTGTTTGCAGCATTTGATCACCTGTGGAGATAACTTTTGAGTTGATTTCATAGGCTCGCTGTCCTGTGATCATGTTTACCATCTCTTCAACGATATTGACATTGGAGCTCTCTAGTTCTGACTGACCGATGCGCCCCATTCCATTTTGTGCAGGCACGCCGACAACAGGTTCACCACTAGCCCGAGATGGAGAAAAATAATTTCCCCCTTGCGATACAAGACCCGTAGGATTGACAAAAGAAGCGATCAAAATTTGTCCAAGATCTTGCGTTTCTCCATTAACCTTTACAGTTACGGTCCCATCATATCCAACATGAAGATTTTTTGCTTCGACAGGAATGGTGATCTCAGGAATTACGGGATAACCATCATTCGTTACAATTCTTCCATTATTGTCTTTGGTAAAATGTCCGGACCTTGTATAGACAATTTGTCCATCATCTTTTTGAACGCGAAAAAACCCATCTCCTTCGATCATAAAGTCGAGCTCATTTCCGGTGAGCTGGATGGCTCCTTCTGTAAACATTTTATCGACTGAAGAAAGCTTTACACCTGTTCCGACCTGTATACCCCCGGGGACGACGGTACCTGTTGTTGAGCTCTGTCCGGGTGCTCGTAAAGTTTGGTAAAGGAGATCATGGAAGTTTGCACGAGAACGTTTAAAACCAGTGGTGTTGACGTTTGCCAAGTTATTCGCGATGGTATCGATGTTAACCTGTTGGGCTTCCATTCCAGTCGCAGCCGTTAGTAACGCTCTCATCATATCTATCTCCCTCTAGCCTCGTGAGCTGGCTAGTGTGTTATGTGATTTTTCCATCATTGAATCGTAGTTCTTAATAGCTTTCTGATAAGCTTCAAAAGAACGGTGCGCCAAAATCATTTTGGTCAGATTTTTGACGGCATTAACATTGGATGATTCTAAGAATCCTTGCTGAACTTGAGGTAGCTCAATACGAGAAATCTCATCCTCTGGGCCGTTATAGAGAAAATAGTTTTCTCCAAGCTTTTCCAAGAACTGTTTTTCTTTGACGGTATGGATCAGTATGCGATCAACCAACTCATCATTTTGATAAACTTCACCATGATTGTTGATCGTGACTTTGGAGCTGGAGAGAAAAATATTCCCCCCCTCACCCAAAACAGGATTGCCAAACTTATCGACTAGAGCTCCATCGGCATTCACGGAAAATGAACCATTACGAGTGAAACGAGTTCCATTTGCAGTATGAATGGAAAAATAGCCTTCACCGTCGATCATAAGGTCCATAGGGTTTCTGGTCTCAATGGGACTACCTTGTCCATCATTGCGAGACACTCCAGAAACTCCGACATAACCCATATCGTTGCCCTTCAAGGGCATCACTTCATCTAAAGAGATGCTGTAATTATCTTCTGGCAGAGGTTCGACATAAGTCTGTGGTTCAGGATCAAGCAATTTGAAGCCAACTTCTTCTTCCTTAAAGCCAACCGTATTTATATTTGCCAAATTGTTGGCAATGATATCGAGATACTTCTCTTGAGCAAGGGATCCCGATAGTGGTGTAAAGATGTTGTTCAGCATGTGCGACTCCTTCACCCCTTAAAGAGCAAGATCCGGACCAATTTTTAGAGATGTTTTCAAGTACGCTAGACTGCAAATGAGTTTGTATTCTTATTGCATTTTGCCAAATCTAAGCTATCTGAACGCGTTAGGAAAAAGATGTCTAGGATCTTTCGCGTATTGTCGGGAATCTGACGCTATGGCAGGAGTGATCAAAAGCATTGAATCAGATTGAATAACGTTATATTTTCCCGTCTCATTCACTATTCAATGTAGCAAGAGGGCCTGCAACTATGACAATCAGTTCTTTCATGAAGCGAAATTTTCGACATTTCAATGCTGCCGTCTGTGTAGACGCAGCTGATGCTTGGATCCAGCTCCTAAAAACCGATGGAAAAATGCTGGTAACACTAGCTGGAGCAATGAGTACTGCAGAATTAGGCCTTTCTCTTGCCGAAATGATTCGAACAGACAAAGTACATGCGATCTCCTGTACAGGAGCCAACCTAGAAGAGGATATTTTCAATCTAGTTGCGCACACACATTACAAGCGCATTCCAGACTATAGATCCTTAAGTCGAGATGATGAGTTTGATCTCTATGAAAAGGGTATGAACCGGGTTACCGATACTTGCATTCCTGAAGAAGAGGCTATACGCCGCCTTGAAGACCAACTTCTCAGAGTCTGGCAGCAAGCTGAAAAAGAGAATAAGCGATACTTTCCTTATGAGTATTTGTATCAGTTGATCCGTGAAAAGTCCCTTGAGCCATTCTTTGAAATAGACCCCAAAGATTCTTGGCTAGTTGCTGCATGCGAAAAGAATCTTCCGATCTTCACTCCAGGCTGGGAAGACTCAACCACTGCAAATATCTTTGTTGCGCATGTAATTGCTGGAGATCTCAAACGATTTGACACTGTAAAATCAGGCGCAGAGCAAATGGCAGCACTTGCTAGCTGGTACCTCGAAGTTGCAAAAAATCACGCGATTGGCTTCTTCCAAATCGGGGGTGGTATTGCTGGAGACTTCCCAATCTGTGTTGTTCCTATGATTCGTCAGGACCTTCGCCAAGATTGCCGTCTATGGGCCTACTTCTGTCAAATCAGTGACAGCACCACCTCATTCGGCAGCTACAGCGGCGCAACTCCTAGCGAAAAAATCAGCTGGGGCAAGCTTTCTCAAGAAACTCCAAGCTTTATTATCGAATCCGATGCCACAATCGTCGCTCCACTTATCTTTCAATACTTGTTAGATGAAATGAAAGCATAACGTAGCGGAGTTGCTCGACTACAAGGCTACGAGCTTAGCTATTAGATGTTCTTAGCGATCCACCCTGTAGTGGAGATATAGGAAGGAATCCTTGGCATATGAGCTGAGCAGCTCCAAACGCACCGAATGATCGAGCGGGGCATTCACCACCCGTGTATTGCCCTTGGCCAGCAGACAGGGAGCTATGGTTAGCTTGAGCTCGTTGACAAGTTTCTCCTGATAGAACATCTGATTGACGTGGCCTCCTCCAAGAAGAAGAACATTATCAACCCCCTGTGCCTTCAAATACTCCAAAAGAAAGGCTCCGGGTGCTTTGGATCCATAGACTAAGGGCTTCACCTCTTTGGAAAACGAAGCAACTGGCGTAGGTGACACGAGTATGCGAGGCACCTCGTTCTGTTGCCAGAAAGGCAGAGAATCTGTGAAGCCACGCGTAGTGTAAACGCACCAGGTTGGGTAGACACCTCGGACATTCTTTACTTGTAAGATCTTTGGATCTGCCCGAATGCTTGAAGCACCAATAATCACAGCATCGCACTTCATGATTTCATCATGGACGAGGCTTTGGTCATAGGCATTACTAAGCCCATCTTGCAACCGCTCATCATTAGTCTCCTGATGATGGCTTGCAATTTCCCCATCCAAAGTCATAAGCATAAGATTGGTAACTTTCATCTATGTCCTTTCTGGCGGGATTTTTCACTTTTCTCGGTAATATCGTCTGCCTACGCAAAGTTCAGAGTGAAATCGTTTGGAATCCTTACCCCGGAGTCTGCTTACATCGACATTTGAATCTTGCATGAGGGGGTTTTTTTCTGTAAATTTCGCCCTATTGTGAATAGGAAATTATTTTACCGGGTTGAAAAACCAAAGTCTTCTGGGAATTAGCGAGTTAAATACTCATAAAGAGTGGGCTAGATCACTAGACCAGACTTTAAGGGAAATGGCTCACAACAACAAAGGGCTGGACCATTCAAAAGATTGAATGAGCTAGACCTCTGAAACTCTGAAGATTTTTACGAACCAAAGGAAGGATCTCATTCATGGCTTTTTCAAAAGAGCGAAAAGCTGAAATCATTAAAGCATTTCAAAAACACGAAGGAGATACTGCATCTCCTCAGGTACAGATTGCTCTACTTTCTGAGCGACTCACCTATCTCAACGAACATTTTAAAGGGAATGAAAAAGATCATCATTCTCGCCGTGGGTTGATGAAACTCGTTGGACAACGACGCCAGCTTCTCAATTATCTTCACAAAAAAGATAACTCTGCCTACAAAGCCCTCATTTCCAAGCTTGGAATTCGAAAATAAAAATAGTCTGCCAGCAAAGACAGTTATGCTAAGATCTCCTAAGTCTTATGCCTGTCTCACAGAGCAGTGGCAGTTTGCCAGAATTCCTTTTTATACTTACACCCTCAAAGGGAAACGACCATGTCAATTGTACGCGAAGTCTTAATCAACGGAAGAACCGTCAAATTTGAATTTCAAAAATATGCAAAGCAAGCCAACGGATCAGTCATGGTCAGTTCAGGAGGCACTCAAGTTCTTGTCACAGCTTGCGCTTCTGAAAAAGCAATGGCTGACGTTGATTTCTTCCCACTCGGTGTTGACTACATAGAAAAATACTATGCAGCAGGACGCGTCCCAGGTGGGTACTTCAAAAGAGAAGGTCGACCTTCAGACCAAGCGGCATTGACAGCTCGTCTTATTGATCGTCCTCTTCGTCCTCTCTTTCCTAAAGGTTTTAAAAACGAAACGACTATCACAGCAACTGTGCTTTCTTATGAGCATGGAAATGCCCCAGCGCCCCTAGCTGCTGTCGGTGCAAGCGTTGCTTTGATGATCAGTGATATTCCGTTCAACGGACCTATTTGCAGCTTAAGCATCGGTTTACGTAACGGTGAATACATCATCGATCCACTCGAAGGTGGCGAAGGTGAAAACACACTAGACCTCAATATTGCGTGCAGTCCTGATGCTGTATTGATGGTTGAAGCAGGAGCACGTGAAGTTTCTGAAAAAGAAATGCTTGATGCGATCACTTACGCACACGAATTGATGAAGCCTTTCTTCGAAATGCAATACGAGATTCAAAAAGAAATTGGTAAAGAAAAAATGCCAATTCCAAATCTCGATGTTGAGCCAAGTTTGGTTGAACAGATTCGTTCTTTTGTCAAAGGCCCAATCAGCGAAGCGTTTTCTTTCCGTGAAAAAAAGAAAATGAAAAAGGGTATCGCAAAAGCAAAAGCAGATGCTCTCAAAGAACTCAATCCAGACAAAGATCCAGCTCGCGAGAAGCAAATTGCGCATACGATTCATGAGTATGAATCAGACTATATGCGTGCCATGATTCTCGATGAAAAACGCCGCATTGACGGACGCGGCCTCGAAGATGTTCGACCGATCACATGCGAAACTGGTGTCTTGCATCGTCCACACGGAAACGCTTTGTTTACTCGTGGAGAGACTCAGTCTCTAGCGACCGTAACTCTGGCAGCTGCAGATGATCAGCAACGTTCAGAATCTCTGTGGGATACAGAAATTCGTGAACGTTTTATTTTGCACTACAACTTCCCTCCGTTTAGCGTTGGTGAAGCTCGTATGCAAAGGTCTCCAGGCCGTCGTGAAATTGGTCACGGTAGTCTTGCGCGACGTGCACTTTTCCCAGTGCTACCTGATCAAAAATCTTTTGGTTATACCATTCGTTTAGTTGCTGAAACTCTCGAATCAAATGGTAGCTCTTCGATGGCAGCGGTTTGTGCGGGAACCATGGCAATGCTTCATGCTGGTGTGCCATTGTCCTCATCCGTAGCAGGTATTGCTATGGGTCTAATTAAAGAAGGGGATCGCTACGCGATTCTTTCTGATATTTTGGGAGACGAAGACCACCTCGGTGATATGGACTTCAAAGTCTGTGGTACCAGCAAAGGGATCACAGCTCTCCAGATGGACATTAAAATCGGTGGTATTTCACCACAGCTGATGGTTGAAGCTCTTGACCAAGCTCGACGTGGCCGTATGCATATACTTGGCAAAATGTCGTCATCGATCTCTGAGCCACAGGATCTAAGTGCTTTGGCTCCTCGCATGTTCAAACTGAAAATTAGCACTGACCGCATCAAAGATCTGATTGGCCCTGGTGGAAAGATCATCAAAAAAATCAGCTCTGAAGCGGGCGTGAAAATGGAAATCGAAGAAAACGGTGTCATCTCGATTCTAGCTCCGGATTCATTGTCTGCTCAAGCAGCTAAGACAATGATTCGTAGCTACACAACTGTGCCACAGGCTGGTGAAATCTATTTGGGTAGAGTTTCTCGCATTGTTGATTTTGGTGTATTCATTGAATTGAAACCTGGAGTTGATGGTCTTTGCCACATTTCACAGCTCGATGACAAACGTATCGAAAAAATCGAAGACGTCGTTAAAATCGGTGATGAAGTGATCGTTAAGATTATCGATATAGACAAGCAAGGACGTGTGAAACTTTCACGACGCGATGCTTTCGGTCTAAAACCGACATTCTCTTAATATTCCTCGCGCTCAGGCGCTCGGAGGCTTTTTATGATTTACTTACGTTGGAACGAGGGTAGCGACCCACATTACAAGACTTTCTTTAGTGCGGGCGCAGATCTTAAATCACGCATTCGTATTGTTGTTCCTGCAGGTGAGGTTCGAAAAATTCCTACGGGTGTGTGGATTGATCGAGTAGACTGGGACCAGGTTCCTAGCAACCAGATCCCTGAATTGCAGATCCGAGCTCGCTCAGGTCTTGCTCTAAATCACGGAATTACATTGGCAAATTCACTTGGAACTATCGATGCAGATTTTCCAGATGAAATTCAAGTGCTACTTCTGAATTTTTCGAAGCAAGATTATGTTGTTGAAGTAGGAGAGAGAATAGCTCAGCTTGTTCTTAATCTGACCTATCGTATTCCTGAGCTCAGTGTCGGGGGCCAACGTGTGGGTGGTTTTGGTTCAACAGGTCGAGCTGATGAAAAACCATTCCTTCCTGGTATCACCCTTCAATAGCAGATTCACCACCAAGCTTCCGCAGCGCACTCATTAGTACAGAGTGTTCACCTATACGCTCGATTACGGATTGAAGGCAGCGCAATGCGAGTGGCCCTTCCAAGTGATTCACACAAATTTTTGCGATACAGGAAAGAGCCGTACTCGCCTCTTTAAGAGGATCAAGGAGGCTCTTTGTCAACCAATGTACAGAATCTAAGTAGCGTCCCTTGCGATAGTAGACCAGTCCCAGACCAAGAGCAGCTTGCTGATTATTCGTATCAAGAGCTAAAACTTTCTTAAAAAAAGCTTCTGCTTCCATATCAGACTGACTATTCCAAGCAATAAAACCAAGACCCAATAGGGGACGAACATCTCTCGAATTTGTAGCAACTGCATTTTCGTAATTATGAATAGCTTTTTCAGCGAATCCCATTTGAAAATAAATGTTAGCAACAGCACACAGCAAACGTCCGCGGACAATCTTATGTAGGTTGGGCTCCTGGAGTAGCTTCTCGAGCTCAGAAATTTTACCCGAATCATCAAGATCTTCAATCCAATGTATAAACTCATCGACCTTTTCGTTCATCAAACGTTCATTACTAAAATTTTCACCAATAGAAATTAGACGTTCTTCGACTTGAGCAAATGATGCGCTACGATCTTGATCGACCTTAGCGATAACCTTTTCTTTCAACGCCTGAAACTGAACTTGATCAGAGATTATGGTACGTAAAGTCAAAGCAAGATATCTTGCTTCGGTATTTTCAACACTTAGACAGGCATCTTTTCCTGCTAGATCTTCTAAGAGTGAGCCTGCTGGAACAATAGGAATGCTTCCACATGCCATAGCTTCATAGACTTCAAAAGGAAATTTTGTCAGTCTTTTAGCATCTGATGAGCCTGACAAAATTACAAAATCAGATGCTCGATAGATCTCACCCATAACAGGCTCAAAGTCCTGATGCATAAAATAAATAGATCCACCCAGACCAGAATCATATGCCATATATTTCAGCTGTTTTTCAGAATTTCCCGTACCTACATAGAGTATTTTAAGTTCATCAAGCAGAGAGGGATCTTGTGCCTTAAGAAGCTTCAAAGCCTCGATGAGGCGCTCTGGTTTATGTTCTGAATTTAGGGATCCGTAGTATAGAACAACAATATTTTTTTCACTCCAACCTAAGAGACTACGAAATTTTTGCGATGACTGTCCACATAGGTTGAAAATCTTTGAATCATGGATAAAAGGAAGAATAAGAAAACGCTCACCAACATGGGCATAACTCGATAATGGGTTCAAACCACGTTGATTTGGTGCTAAAAAAAGTACAGAATTTTCGATGAATTCCTTTTGCATCGTGCGAATATTTTCAAATTGCACATACTGAAATGGATCTGTCTCTGTTGAATACAGGATCAGCTTCGCTCCATAAAGCTTAGCTGCTTTTAGAGCTTGAAAGGAATGTAAACGGCTACTTTCCAAGCAAATGATCAGGCGAAAATCTGCAAGATCTTCTTCAAGACCTCGCATAAATCCAGACATGTTTTCGATTTCTTTGTAAAGACGCACATCCATCGAAGATGGGATATCTTTCAAACCATTTTCAGAGTCAAAAATAAAGATACTTACGTCAAAATGTCTTGTCAGAAACTCAAATGAGTGAAAAATTCGTGGAAAATCTAGCGATCCCCCAACAATCCCTATTTTTTCTCGGTAGTTTCTAGACATATTTCCTCTATTTCTCATGAACAGACAGTCGATCTTTTGGACCAACATTCGGTACGGCATTTAGATAAATCACTTTAAAGAGCGGTGATTTTAGATCACGACTCTCCAAAGAAAAGCCAATGCCAAGCCGATCGGAATAGATCGCCTTAGTCCCTGATACATTATAGAGAGTCTCTACATACCCGTGGGCCGCAATACTTTGAATTTGTTGTCGTGACTCTGGTTGGATTTGAATCTGACGTCCAGATAGATTTTCCATCGTAATCTTTTCGATGGGAATATCACGATCACTATCATTCTCAATTTTTACTTTTAACTTAAGTTGACTTCTTGCTCGCAGAAGACCTCGCGATGGCGATTCCCCGGATCCCACAAGAATCGATGTTATATTTAGTTTTGGCTCATTTCGACTTAAAATATTTAGAGAAAAACTTTGTACATTATCTGTTGATTCTACCCCGTTGATTGCTAAACCAACTTGAAAGTCAACGCGACCTGGAGCCCACATTGCAGGCACTTCAAATTCCATTGTATCCATAAAATCTTTTTGTGAGCTTATGCGACCTAGCAATTTCTCAACGCTATCCATTTCGCGATGTGAGCGAATAAAGACAGAGACTCTTGACGCCTCATTTGGATCTTGATTTAGGATTTTGAAATCAACAGGAATGCGTTGTCCTGGAAAGGCTTCTACATATTTCGTTTTGACATCAATAATTCTTGGTACTGATTGAATATTCGCTTTATTTGTTTCCCAATTAACCTGCTTTGCATTCAAAAATCCAGATACCTGCCCATCCCAAACTCTAAGTTTGGATTCAATCTTAGCTTTTATTTTTTTCAAAATGAGAGATGTCACAATTTTTTGAGGTGAGCTATGATCAACTGCAACTCTCTTAAAATGATCAAAGATATCTAAGGCTAAATCTACTTCCCGCGTCTGACTTTGAGTAGGATCTCTATTTGATTCTCTCAAATAGTAACCATTTAAAAGTAAGGAGTGAGTATTGATATCACCTCGAGACTTTTTAAATCCAATAAAAGGATCTTCTTCTCGATAGCGATAGTGACCAAATAGATTTTCGTTTTTATCAAGTTTATAAACGGGATGAAGCCAAATATCTGGTCGAACACCTACGCCCTGTATAGATGCCCCAGAAGGGGTTAGGTATCGCGCTATAGTAAGCTTCAATGCCTTTCCTGCAGGAAGTTCAAAGACGGTTTGTACGGTACCTTTTCCAAAACTTGGTTGTCCAATGACCAAAGCTCGATCATTATCTTTCAAGGCAGCAGCAAGTATTTCACTTGCAGATGCTGAATCTTCATTGATCAAAACAATCAAAGGACAGGAGAGGTCGATATGTTCGGAGTGAGCGTACTCTGTTTCCGTCTCTCTTCCTTTAACTGTGACAATGGCGCCTTCTTTGAGAAAGAGTTTCGAAATCTTAATAGCCTGATCGAGAAGACCTCCTGGATTTGAACGAAGATCTAAGATAATTCCATCTGTTCGACTCTTAGTTCCTGTTTTAATTTTTTCTATTTCTGCTCGTAGGCGATTGTAACTTTTTACGGAAAAACTATCTAAACGCAGCATCAAAACGTCGTTTCCAGAACCTGTTTTGAGATGCTGAACAGCAACTGGATCGACTTGCACAATCTCACGACTCAGAGTTACATCAAAAGGCGAGGGAGCACCTTCACGCAAAAGTGATAGTGTTACAGAGGTACCAGGAAGACCCCGCATTATTTTAATCAACTCTTCTAATGAAGAGCCAAACGTAGTGACGCCATTCACTGCCAAAATATGATCGTCTGGTAAAATGCCTGCTCGAGATGCTGGCGAATGAGAAATTGCTTTGATGACTGTAAGAAGGTTGTTGCGAACGCCAACCATAACTCCAAGCCCACCAAACTCACCTTCAGTTCCTTCTTGTAGCTCTCTATAGTCTTCTTCAGAAAGAAGCCTGCTGTATGGATCCAACGAAGAAATGACTGCGTTCAGTGTTGCAACGAGGGACTCTTTGTTCGATGAAAACTGCTTTCCGTCTCTAAGGAAGCTTGATAACTGGAAAATTGAGGCTACTTTGCCAAGTTCATCCTCACCCCAACGTCGTGGAATATTTTTTTGTAAAATACCAACCTTAACATCGAGAGTCGTATGAGATTGATCAAATGTTAAATGCCCAGCATCTCGAAGATTGCCTAAAGTTCGGGTGAAAAGCTCTTCAAACTGAAAGCTTTTCGCATCTACATAATAATTTTGAATTAGAGAAAGAATCATCTCAATAAGTACAAGATCTTCGTCACTTGCATGACTCAGAATCTGATCATAATTATCCCCCAGGCTTTGCGTCGCATCCGTGAGAGTTTGTATCTGCACTAAAGATGGAGATTGCAAAAGCTGTTCTTTAAGCAATAGAGAAGCGAAGACAAGCACCGGGATCAATACTAGCCAACGAAGAATTTTAAAAATATTGGATGGAAGTTTCATATTACCTCATATCCGTACTATCGGTCGAAGTAATACAAAGCTTAGTCTATTTAAATAGAAGCATCATAAATCTATGCGATTTTAATAATTCTATTAAAAAATTAAGAATTTTTCCGATATCTGAGAGACCCAGATATTAGAGGACTGATGAAGTTAAGTACGATTAAGAGCATTCAGAGAAAAATTACACTCATAGGGATTCTCCTCTTTATATCCTCAATGAGTTTTGCAAAATCGTTGCAAGCTCTCGAAGTGGAGATTTTCAGTAGCGATGCGGCAGCTCTTCCTCGGTTGGAAAAAAATGTAATGCGAGAACTCCAACTCGATCCTTACTCAGCATATGGCCACTATTTGATGTCACATATTTACCTACGTGAGGCATTAGCAGAAGGATCTTCTAGTGAGGCTATAGAAACAGCTCTACGTTTGGCTCAGCAAACGGTGCACCTAGATTCCACTACAGATTTTGGGCATGTCGCTATGTGTGATGCTTATCAGGCACTTGGTTTTCCAGAAAAGGCACTAGCAAGCCTTAGGCATGCACCTGCAGAATCATGGAGAAAAATCTACCGAATCATAAAATTTGGTCTAGAACCTATGAGCCCACAGCAGAAAATAGAAGTATTGACCAAAACGACGGCACAAAATCCTGAGAGTTTAGAGATTATGCTTCCCCTTTTTATTCGCTTGATCAAATCACTACCAGAGGAAGAACGTCTAGAAAAACTTCAAGACTTACACCGACGCTTCCCTCATCCGATGCTACACCAAGAAATTGCTCAACAGTATTTGAATGGCAAAAATCCAGAGACCGGTATTCAAATACTCAAAGAGATAGTACAGAACCATGGAATCGATTCTTATCCTGAGATCGCTATAAACTATGGAATTTCTCTGTACTACCTGCTCCATAACAGCAAAGATGCGATGACTCTTTTCTCAGAATTATCACATAAAAAAGACCTCTCTGCTCCTTATGTATCGATCATACAAATGCATATGGCTTTGATTTTTCTCGACAGAGGAGATAAGGCAAATTTTCTCAAATCTATGCTAAAATCTATCGCTTTGAGTCCACAGCAAGTTGCTACACTTGATTTTTTTATTGCAGGTATTTTTGAAAGAAAACATGCAGGTGATTTTGAAGTCTATATGGCAGCAGTTAATGATATGTTTCCAGGACGAGATGATTTTTATGCCCAAATTGGTACGGTCTATGCTGATGGCTTAGATCAGTATGACAAAGCAATATCTTATTTTGAAAAAGCTCTGCTTCTCAAACCTATGACGTCTTCCTATCATAATCGCATCGGACTTTCCTACTATAGAACAAGACGATACTATTTAGCTTTAGTTTCATTTGACAATGCAATTTCTCTAGATCCGAAGGACTCCATCGCTCTCTACAACCGAGCTTGCATTTTTTCTCTGACAGAGATGGATAAGCTAGCTATTCATAGCTTAAAACTTGCGATCGAACTCAATCCTTCCTTGCAGAAACATGCAGAGAATGATGAAGATTTCGCAAAATTGCGAGGTTATCCTTCTTTTCAACAGATTATGCAAAAGTCTACAGACAATCCTATACTACAAACGTCTACACCTTCGGTAGCAAACGGTCTCGTTCATAGAGTAGATGAGGCTCCGAAACACTAAGAAATTCTTCGAGACCATAAGACCAAAAAGGATCTGCAACATTGAATTTTAGAAAATGTTGCTCAAATTGATCGGAACCTACGATCAGAGCCATTGGCTTTCGGACATACTCATATTCGTAGGGTGGATCGCGCCACTGAAAAGCTTCTTTGCCTTCATCCATAAATGCACGAATAATAGCAACGCATAGCATATAACTTTTTACTAGCTCAGGTTCTAAAACATGGATTTGAAAACCATTACAGACCTGCCCCTGCCATTTTCCCGAAGTAGGCATGAATGTTGTAGGACGTAAAAAGGTACCTGCCCCAATAGTCTGACCAAAATCATGTATACGTCGGACCAAACGCTCTGCTGACGGAATATAGGGGGCTCCGATCAACTGAAAAGGAAGGGCTGTCCCACGACCCTCCGAAATATTAGTTCCCTCAAGCATAACAAGGCCTGGATAGAGAACAACGGCATCCCACGTCGCAAGATTCGGTGATGTAAGAACCCAAGGTCTGTAAGTTTGATTCCAATATTCGCTAGGCCTCCATCCACGCATCGCAATGACATCTAATTCAGCTCCAACTTCTCTGTTAAATAGCTTCGCACATTCCGCAATGCTAAGCCCATGCCGCATTGGTATTTCATCAGGACCGACAAAAGAGCGCAATCCATTATCTAAGGATCGCCCCTCAATGAACACTCCCCCTAAGGGGTTGGGCCTGTCCAGGACTACGACACGTTTGCCATATTTTTTTGCAGCTTCTAGGCAGGCACGCACTGTCGCTTTGTATGTATAAACACGGCAGCCCGAGATTTGTAGGTCGATGAGTATAGTATCTAGACCATTCATAATCATTTCATTTGGTTCACGGATCTCTGAGTAAAGAGAGTAGACAGGTAAGCCACT
Organism: uncultured Pseudobdellovibrionaceae bacterium; assembly: GCA_964635325.1. GTDB lineage: Bacteria > Bdellovibrionota_B > Oligoflexia > Oligoflexales > Bog-1112 > BOG-1112. The sequence goes on along the minus strand of CAZWOL010000009.1, from coordinate 15,242 downwards.
TTCAGGGTCACGACTATGTTCTGTCTCTATCATATTATCTTGAACAGTTGCCGTTAGACCGTGCTGTGGACCTAGCAAACTCACTAGCTGCTTACCAAGTCGTTCATGAAGAAGCGGAATTACATGCTTTAAATTCTTCGATACGGAAGCCTGATTGCAAAGCAATGAACAGCGTCCCCATCCTTGCGCTAATTGCGGTTGAGTGAGAAGGATCTCCGAACCCGTTTCCATGGTGCCACCAAAAATGATTGAGATTTGAGAGTGACCCTAACAAAAAGGACCATCTACTAAGGATAAAACGCATCGATTGATTAGAAAATAGAGAATAGTCTAGGCGACGTTCTTTGATGAGGGGGGTGGCGGAGGTGTGTTATGTTCAGCACGTTCGACTTCGTCGAGCTTCTTGTTGAGAAATTCCGTAAGTCTTTTTTCTTCCTCAGGTTCGATCTGAATAATACGCAATGCGATACCAGGAGACTCATTCAAATTTTCTGCTTCTTCAGGAAGAAGTACTCGTGACATCTTACAGTTGAAAAAGATGACTTCGTTGGGCTCAATTTCAAGCCAAATTTCCATTATACTGGATGGGATAAACGGAAAGCGGCCAGGTTGATCTGACTCAAGGAAAAACCCTTTCGATGAGATATCCTTCGTCTCAAGTTCATAACGCACATCTGACCCAATAGATCCAAGGATCACATGTAACGGCTTAGTTAGTACAAGTCGAGCATTTCGTCGGTGTTCCATGACCGAAACTCCCTATTATCCAGTCTCTTAGCTATCGACAAAAATACCCTAAACTTTAGAGAAAAAATGACTCAGGAAACCAAGAGAAAATCCGATCTTACTCAGATGGCAGAGATCAAACACAAACCACTTACTTTAGATCAAAATCTCAATGTCGGAATTGTTGGCATTGATGATTTGGGTGTTGGTAATTTGGTAATGGTCGGCTATCTAAAATCATTAGGCATCAAAAAAATACATCAATTTGAGACGAGCTCAGATGCAATTGAAATTCTAAAAATTCTGAAATTTTCGATTATTTTTGTTTTACAGGAAATCAAAGATGTTCATTGGACAAATTTCATAAGAAAAATGCGCACCGACGAAGAAATCCCCTTCACCCCAATCTGTCTTGTCCTTAAGAAAAATTATAATATTCAAAACGATTGGAAACATCTACTGGACGATTATAAAGTTCGCAAAATACTGCATGACCCTTTTACTATTCGTGAGCTCTCAGATCTCCTCGAAGAAAATGCTCGAGATGACGAAGATGAGCAGTCTATGCAGATGCGACTCCGCAAAGCCAGTCTGTACTTTCATTCCGGACTGATAGAGCAAGCCAAAATGCTCTATTCCGAAATACTACCCAACGAAGATAATTTTGTTGTGCGATCAGGCCTCATGCAAAGCGACCGCGAAAATATGATTGAATTTAAAAAACACCTTGATCATATCTTAGAAGTTGACCCTGCAAATTTTTCTTTTCGATTTGAGCTATTAGACTATTCCCTACGCGCTGGATCTATCGACAAATTTAACACCTTAATCGATGAAATTTTCACCGAGCTTTTGCAGGAAAAAACAGCATTTTGGTTACGTGAATTGGGAGAGACCTGTCTTAAAATTGGCTATGGTCAATATACTATAAAAATCGCTGAGCATATCCTAAAAACTGGTTTATCTAAGGAAAACTGGCGTCAGTACTTGATGCTAGCTAGAGCGCAACTTGCAGACAATAGACTTGAGGAAGCCAAGCTAAATCTAGGACGAGCATCTGACTCATGTCTCACTCAGCGAGCAGATATATTCAATCTTCGGGGGGTCATCGCTAGACGAAACTATGAATACACTCAAGCTCTCAGTTTTTTTGAGCAAGCACTATCCCTTGCAATTAACGATCACCGCATTATCTACAATGTAGCAATAGCTTACAAAGATCTTAAACAAGATGATAAATGTATTGAATTTCTAAAAAAAGCTCTAGCCCTAGCACCTGATTATGAAAAAGCAAAGAGAACCCTAAAACAAATTCAAGCAAGACAGCAGGAGTCAACGTGAATTCCACACGCAAATTTGATGCTGACGATATATTCAATGCCTCTTTTGATGCTATCTTGGTTGCAAACATCAAGGGCATCATCCTAGCAGCAAACAAGTCAGCGCAGCAGATGTTGGGACAAAGCGAAAAAGAAATATGTGGAACAAGTCTCTTCGATTTTATTAGTGAAGTTGAAGATGATACGGCAGAGGATCTTTTCCATGAAGTAACTTTGCAAAAACTAATTTCTTCCGGAATGGTTCGCAATCGCAATCTTAGTTTTAAAAGAAAAAACCTTGAGCCTATCTCAGTTCTTCTTTCTGCTTCAGCTTCAATTGGTAGCGATGGAAAGAAACGAATAATTTGCATCGCAAAAGACATCACAGAGTTAAGGCTTGCAGCTGAAAGTCTTGAACGCGAGCGAAGCAACATGATTTATGCAGCAAAAATGAAGTCTCTTGGCGAAATGTCTGCGGGCATAGCCCATGAAATCAACAGCCCTCTTTTTATTATTCAAGGTTACTGTCACCACATGTCTACGATCGCAAATAAAGACACAGTTGATCTTGATGAACTTAGGACCTATATCAAAAAAATTGAAAATGCTGTCGATCGTATAGCAGCTATTATAAAAAGCCTAGGCAGCCTATCTCGCAACAGCGAAAGCGACACAGCTAGCGATATTGCTTTTTCAAAGATTCTTGACGACACGCTAATCTTTGCTCAAGCTAAAATTAAAAATGCTGCTGTAGCATTTTCAAAAGACGACAAAAGTTCGAACATTAAAGTACATTGCAACTCTTCGGAAATAACTCAAGTCTTACTTAACCTCATCAACAACGCATGCGATGCCGCATCTGGAAACAAAGAAAAATGGATCAGGATCAACGTTAGTCAACAAAAGGACAGTCTGAAGGTCAGTATAATTGACAGCGGGACAGGCATCTCTAAAGAAATCCAGGGAAAGATCATGCAACCATTTTTCACAACCAAAAGCCCTGGAAGTGGAACAGGCCTAGGTCTTAGCATTTCGCAAAGCCTTTTGGTTAAAAACAAAGGCAAGCTCTGGCTCGATACAGACGCTCCAAACACGACCTTTGTATTTACGCTACCACTTGCTTAGGGGAAGGGTTAGGAACCTTTCATAAGCGAACGCAAACGACTAGCTTCCTGAAAAACAGAACTATTAAGTTTCTCGAAACGCATTGCCAAAATTCGACAAAGATTTAAACAAATAATGCCAAAAGTTCGCGCATCAGAGTCAAAGACCGACAGCAAATGTTGGAATGGGATTTTTAGGATATGAGATTCTTTTTCCGCAATAATGTGTGTTGTAAAATTTTTTTCTTCGATCAGAACCAAAAATCCAAACACCGATCCTTTCTTGAACTGTTCAACAAGGAATAGCTGATCTCCTTCTTGTTTCTTTGAAGAGACCTCTCCATCCAAGAGAATCATTATCTCCCGACTTGGGTCTCCTTCTTTAGCAATATAGTCACCAGGATCATAAGTAAAAACCTTGCATTTTTTGACCACACTTTCGATCTCATTGTCAAAGAGATCGAAAAAAATAGGACAGCTTTTCAACAGATCCGTAACAGCCATAAAGCCTCTCTCTTAGCTATTCATTTACCTTTGGTTTCTTGACGTCTAGAAAGGCTGAATAGATATTTTTCAACTCTTTAACGATCATACGCTCACCTATTGAGATATTTCCACCATGCAACTGAAACCACATTTGCTCAAAAGAACGTTCCAAATTGCGTTTAATTTCCTTACGCACTGAGTCTAAAGGAAATAACGCACTTAAAACTGTCATGATAACACTGCATAAAATGCCGGTAATAGATGTTCGCATGGAAAAAGACACATCCACAACAAACGCACCAAGAATAGGACCAGCAGATTTAATATTATTCAGATCTATGTTTGCAATTCTCGGCAGGGCACTTGTTATCCCAAGGAAAGTTCCAAAAATCCCTCCGATGATAAACAACCCCGGAAGAATGTTAAAAATCCGCGACAAAGAATCAATGGGTATAAAACCTAAAAGATTTCGCCATTCTACATCTTGATCTAGTACGCGACGAGTAAGTTCACTAAAATTTGGAGGAATCTGACTTCGAAAAGCATCGACTTGTTGACGGATGCTCAGCACTATAGAGCGCTTTCCACTAGCAAAATTTTTTAAGCTTTCACTTCTCACAATCGGATTTTTTCCGCGACTTTTTTCACGTCTTTCTCTGAAGCTAAAACGCACAGTTCGCTCAGGAAGCTGTTCAAAAATTCGATCAAGAAGATTTTTCAACCATCCATCAATATCTTCAACATCTCCAACTTGAGTGGATTCTTCCTCAAAAATACTCTCAACTGTACGAGAAAACTGATTATAATACGCTTGCGAACGTTGCCCAGATTTGTAAGCCAAAAAACGCATCACCAATGCAAGCACAAGAAACGTAAACATAATGGCTATAAGATGGTCTGCCAGCATGTGAAAAAAATCTAAAAGGGTCATATGATCTCCTTAATGCAAGATTGTTTCTATGGCTCCAAGGCCCTTGTCCACGGACCCTTCTTCGTTCAAAATAAAATTGATCTCTACACGTCGCGACTTCACACAGTCATAGTTACCGCACAAAAATTTAGTCTTTGGAGATGACCTCTCCTCTTTTGAAAGAGGGATAGAATCTAGATAGCTTTTCCCAGAAACCTTCAAAAGCTTGCGTAAAATGGGTTTGAATTCGTACTCACCAATAGCAAGTCCCAATGTGTATTCAGCTATTTCACGCGCACGATTGAGACTAAGTTCAAGGTTATGATTGAAGGCATCGGGATTATCGACATCTGGGTCGACGTATGCACCTTGATAGTACGGACTTGCAAAACCTGTGACAGTTACAGCTGAAATGCGCTTGCGTATTTTGGGATCCTTAAACAGGCTATTTGCATATACTGGTATTAGGCTTTTTATTTTTGCTTTTGCTGCATCTGCAATTTCAAAGCTATTATTTGAGAAATAGAACGTATCATCCATACGCAAAGTTATCTTTCCACTTGTGGGATCGATATTTACATCTATACCTTTATCCCGAAGGTTGTTGGAAAGATTCCTAGCAATAGCCTCACGTTCACCCATTAACTTTTGCAGGGACTTGGCTGCAGACTTTAGCTTCCCATCTGCTCCAGCAAGCTGTTTCTCTAGGCCTTCATTTTGTTTATTCTTTTCTTCTAATTTTCCACGATTTGTTTTTTCTTTCTCTCTGAGAGAGGCGATTTCTTTTTGACAATCTACAACAACTTTTTGCGCATCTTTTATTTCTCGATCCTGCCTTGCCAATTGAGTTTTCGATGCTTTATCCGCATCTTTTGCTTTGGCTAACTGTTTTTCCAGATCCTTAGTACGATCCAACAAGTTTGCCTTGTCTTTGGTTAGATTCCTGACGTTCCTATCACTATTACCCAATTGATTCTGCAAAGCCCCGAGAGCTCCGTCTTTTCCTTTGCCACTTGCAAGTGCATCTCCCAATTCTTTTTCAAGACCTCCAATACGTCCCATCAACTTGCCTTTTTCATTTGCAAGGCCTCGAGCATTTGCATCCCCTGCTCTGAGTTTTCCTTCAAGATCTGCGATAGTCCCTTCCGCATTTTTCAGTCCTTTTAGGGCTGATCCGAGTTGACCTTGAAGTCCAGCGATTCTCTCTTGAAGACTTTTTTTGTCTGCTCCCAGTCCTTTTGCTGTTCCCTCACGTTTTTCAAGTTCTGCTCTCAAACTCTGCAAGACATGCTCTTTGCCTTGAATATCTTCGCTTTGAGTTTGGGATTTGTTTTTAGCTTCTTTGAGCTGTCTTGCTAAAACAGCAGCTTGCTCTTTGGCTGCCTGAAGATCCTTTTCTAACGATGAGCTCGCTGCTGAATTTTGTAAGAGCACTGCTTCTTTAGCTTTATTTTCTTTTTTAAGTTTTTTGATGTTTTCCTCTAGAGAGGAGACTTTTTCAGTATAGGCTGCATTGGAAGCTTTTTCGTTTTCAATTTCGTCAATTTTTGTTTGAAGATTTTTTTCTAAATTTTGTATTCTTTTTTGAGATTTTTTGACTTCTTCTTCACGCTGAGCAAGGCTTTTTAGAATATCTTCTTGTTCTCGTGTTAGATTTTTAATTTCTTCGCTCTTTGCATTCAAATCGAGACGAGCCTTTTCAAGGCTTCCTGTCTTTTTAATATTGTCATCAAAGACGTTATTCAGAGAGTTTTTACGAAGTTCCATTGCCTTGCGCAGTTGAACCAGTTCCTGAATACTCTCCTCAATTGACTTTGTTTTTTCATCGACCTCTTTAATATCATTTTCCACCGCACTCCGATTTTTTTCATTCTCTTGACGCAAGGCTTCTGGAACTAAATTGCTGATCAAATCTTCTTGTTTCTTAATTTCAGTCTCGGAAACAAGTTGCGAAATTCCTGCATTCAGCATTGCATAAACAAAGAGCACGAGAAAAACAATAGCTACTCCTAGAAGCAAATCACTATAGGAGGTCCAAACACTATTATGATCCTGTGGTTCTTCATCATCATGGTCACGTTGCGATGGGTACATAGGCTTAGCTTCCTACTGAGATCTCGACTAACGAGTCAAATGAATGATTTTATTGAGTAGTTCGTCTTTTTCTTTTTCAAGTATTGCAAATTTAGCAATGTTTCTAAGGATGCTCTCCAAACGCGGCATGGATATAGGTTTATCGAGAAAGTCAAAAACCCCAAGACGTATAGCTTCGACAGCATCTTCTTTTTTGCCATCACCTGTGATGATAAGGATTTTAATTTTGCTATTGGTTTTAAGAGCCTCTTTAACCAGAGTTATCCCATCTATATGAGGCATGCGAAGGTCGGTAACGAGAACTTCTGGCTTATTTTCTTGAAGAAAGATCTTCGCTTTTTGCGGATCATTTTGAGTATGCGTAATGAACCCAAGCTGCATTGCGGACAGCTCAATGATTTGAGTTATGTCCTCCTCATCATCGACAATCAGTATATTGAGTTTGTTTGTTTCGATAGCCGACATGGGAAACCTAACCTAAGAATTCATTCTTGAGCTAGGTCTATCGGCTAGATTCTAAAAAAGATGAGGTGATTACAATTAAGGCAGAAGCAAACAAGCATGATGAACTGCTTGTTCTATAATCTAGCTCTTTTTAGGACGAGCGAGTTCTTCATCAATCACTCGTTTGAACTCAGCAAAGGGGAGCGCCCCAGAAAGCTTGCGACCGTTGATAAAGAAAGCGGGTGTGCCTTCAACACCATATTTACGACCACTCTCAAAATTGGCCCGAATCAATTCTTGAGCCTTTTTGTATTGGCTACCCCCCTTAGAGGCGTAACAATCATTGAATTTCCTCATATCCAATTTTAGATCTTTAGCACGCTGAATGATGTCGGCATCTGCAAGTTCCCTCTGTTTAGCAAAAAGGCTGTAGTACATATCCCAATATTTCCCTTGGAATAGTGCACATTTTGCAGCAACTGCTGCAGGTTGAGCTCGACTATGGAACTCGAGGGGGAAGTCACGCACATACCAACGGATCTGGCCTTTATAAGCCTCAAGAACTTTGGAAGTATCATCGATCATACGTGAGCAATATGGACATTCAAACTCTGAGTACTCGATAACTGTGATTGGGCATTCATCCCCTTTGCACTTAATAGGCTTGGTATCCGTAGCTGCAGGACCATAGCGAACAGCTTCATGGTCGGCGATGGATAGGTTAAAAACGGGCTCCTGGGGCTTTGGATAGAGCACAACCAACTTGCCATCTCGCACACCTTCAGCAACGATATTCTCAAGGATTTTTTGAGACTCACGCGCAGCGAGATGTTCGCGCACCTGTTTCTTTTGTTCATCTTTTGCTAATTTTTTGAATTCTGGGTGATCTTTGAGTCGCTCAAGCACTTCATTTATTTCTTTGTCCGCGACTTTGACCCGATCTTTGAGGTAGTTTTCCCGAGTTTTTTCGATGCTAGCCTTTTTTGACTTGCTAAGCTCGGTCCAAAACTGCTCCAAATACTCTTGGCGAGCTAGATCTTCAATACGATCAAACTTTTTCTTTTCCAAATCGTAAAAAGAACTCTGGTCTTTCTTCTCCGCATCCCCTACTGTGAACGCTTTTCCGTTAATTTTGTAGGCGGGGACATCCGGACTGGCGATAAGGCACTGAGCACCCATCATCATTGCTGAAACTAGGAGTACCAAACCCTTCGCTTGAATCGATTGTCTAATCATGAACGGTTCCTCAAGTTCATTAAAATTGTGGCTGTATGGTAGCCTAATTCCCTTTGAATAGAAAGGCTTGTCAACAAGACCAAGATCTCTTTGAAATACAGCCAAATGACAATTTATAGCAGAATTTTTTTGACAGGATATAGTGGAAACGAAGGGCACACGCCCTTTTAGCATAAGGAGCAAATTTTGGAACGAGTCAATCGACAGTTAATTTTATGGATCGATCTAGAAATGACTGGATTGGATCCAGAAAAAGACTCGATTTTAGAAATAGCGGCAATCGTCACCGACCCTGAATTAGAGGTGGTTGAAGAAGGTCCCGAGTTTATCATTCATCATACAGCCAATGAGTTTGATCTTATGGACCGCTGGAATCAGCGGCAACATATTAAATCAGGACTTTGGGCAAAAGCTCTCCAATCGAAGATTGATACGGAGGAAGCCGAAAAGCAGTTGCTTCGCTTCGTAAAGAAGTTCTTTACCAAAAAAGAAAAGGCTCTCATTGCTGGCAATAGCATTTGGCAAGACAGACGTTTTATTATCAACCATATGCCACGCTTGGAAGAGTACCTACACTACCGGATGATCGATGTCAGTTCGCTAAAGCTACTGAGTAAAAATTGGTATCCCAAAATCACTGGCATTAAGAAGAAAGAAAACCATCGAGCTATGGACGACATCCGAGAGAGCATTGAAGAACTAAAATTCTATCGCAATACTATCTTCAAACCTTCCGAAGATATTCGATCCTAAGAGTTTTGCTGCTCGGAGTGACTCATGAAATTCCGCAGACTAGCTTTGGGATCGCTCGAAATTCTTTCCTTTGAAGATTCGGTTCAAAAGCTCTTTCAACGCGATTGGGAAGATCTTCTATCTCTCTCTGAACTAGCTTGTGCAAACGCCTACACCCACCATGGACGCAGGCAGGAATTTATTGCAGGACGCATTTTGCTTCATCAATTGGAGCCGAGCATTGGAGAGATTCTCCGAGATCCTAACGGGATGCCCCGATGGCCACATGGATTTATTGGGTCTGTATCTCACAAAAATGGATATGTTATCGCTGCGATGGGGTCTGCTCTAGATTTTATCGGTATAGGTATAGATCTCGAACTCAAAGCTGGAGCTAGTCTTCGCATCCAAGAAGTCGTATGTCGAGACCAAGAGATCACTTGGCTTGAGTCTGTGGCAGCAAAAAAGTCCGAAATGCTCACGCTAATTTTTTCCGCAAAAGAAGCGCTTTTCAAATGCTGCTACCCAAGTAGTCAAATTTGGTTTGGGTTTCATGATGCCCAAGTATTAGAAGTGGATGAAGAAAATTTAAAATTTCGCATTCAACTCCTGAAAGATCTCCCTCCATATTTTCAAAAAGACAAGATCTTTGAAGGAGACTACATGCACATTCACTGGGATACTCAGGAGTTTATTGCAACATTGATAAAAGAAATCTCGATGCAATAAAAGCATGATGAAAAAAGATGAGGATTCAATCTATCTGAATCGAAATTTAGGACACGAGTAAACGTATCAAAATCACATCTTAATATTTATCTCTATTTTTTTCTTGATTGCGAACATATTCAAGGAAGTTGGCATTATCTTCCATAATATTTTTATAACTTTGTCGTGAAGAATTGGACCTTGGAGAGGACCCTGAGTCATTTGGCATCCGTTTTACGTAACCATTTTGGTTATTGCGATATCCAAACTTCTGATTTCTATGGTTGTTGCCTTGTGAGGGAGATGGTCCTGAAGCATTCACTCCTCGCATAGCATTCTTTTTTTCTACGATTTCCCAAGCTCGTAAAACAAGACCTTCTGATAGCAATTCACTCGCAAAATCTTGGATACTTACACCTTCGATCTGCGCTTTTTCTCCAAGTTTACGGATGAGTGTAGCAGAAAGACGAAGGGTTAAAGCGCTTTCTTTTGTATCGCACTCGCTCTTAGAACCCTGAACACAGCTTTCCTCGGAAGATTCTTCGGTTTGCAGTGATTCATGCTTATTGGTAGGTTCGATAGCTGTAACAGATTCAGGCGATTTTTGTTTAGAAGGCAAATCAAGCTCCTCAATGAAATTTAATAAATTTTTCCAAGGCGTGTCATCAATTGGTCGCATATACGTCATTCTCGCTCGCAGACCCTTGTCTGTAAGCAAATTGACGAAACGCCCTAATATATCGATATGATACGGATTTTGTACCGTTTTGAGTAAAGATCTTACTCTTAAAGTCGCTTAAAGTCGGACTGTGCTCGACTATGCTACGTTGTACTGATGCCCTACCCATCTTAGCCCGTCAACATAAAAATGATTTCAGAATGATTTTACATAAGAACAGAAATTTCATACGATTAAGAATATTCCAAAGACCTAAGCCTATAAGCGCCAAGGTACCCTTATGCTAGTAACGATCCTCAAACGTCTCTTTTCACTCATTCCTGTTGCTATAGGCGTTGTTGTGATCGTTAGTTTGATGATTCATTTGATTCCTGGTGATCCATTAGATCGCATTTTAGGTGATTTTGCGACCCCAGAGTCACGAGACCTTCTACGAACTCAGCTTGGGCTTCATCTCAGTGTTCCTCAGCAACTTCTGCATTATTTTAAGCAACTTCTTCAAGGCGACCTGGGACAATCCCTTATCTACAATCGTTCGGTAACAAGTCTAATCGCAGAAAGATTTCCAGCTACACTCGAACTAGCTTTCTGTTCTCTCATGCTTGCTATTAGCTTCGGCACTCCGCTAGGAATACTTAGCGCTGTTCACAAAAATAAAATACAAGATCAAATTGCTATGACTTTTTCCCTTATAGGGATTGCAGTCCCTAATTTTTGCCTAGGGCCTATGCTTATATTTCTTTTCGCAATCAAACTTGATCTGCTCCCAGTATCAGAGAAGAATGGACTAACTAGTTTCATTCTACCTGCTCTAACCATCGGCACTGCTCTAGCAGCAATTATAAGTCGCATGACACGAAATTCAATGCTCGACATAATGCGTGAAGACTTCATTCGCACCGCAAGGGCAAAAGGTCTCAATCCACGTCTTGTTATTCTCAAGCATGGTTTACGCAATGCAGCACTACCACTCATAACCATCATAGGATTACAATTTGGGGTCCTACTGACAGGAGCTGTTGTAACTGAGAAAATCTTTGACTGGCCCGGCTTAGGTTCCCTAATCCTTGAAGCCTTGGGAAATCGAGACTATCCTCTCGTCCAAGGCTGTGTCTTAATCTTCTCGTCGATCTATTTAGGTGTCAATCTTATCACAGATATTATCTACAAAATCGTGGATCCCCGCGTCAAAATGTAGGAATCTATGCATACATCGACTGGTCTTCTTAAGAATATAGTACTCAATCTGTCCATCAAAAATATTCGTTTTTACTTTTCAAGCTGTGTGATTCTTATCTTTGTGGGTGTGGCTATCTTTGCCCCCATCCTCAGTTTTTATGACCCTGAAATGATCGATCTCAACCAACGCCTCAGCACACCAACTTGGTCTCACCCCTTTGGTTGCGATATCTATGGTCGAGACTTACTAACCTTGACAATGCTCGGTGCACGACAAACACTAATTATTGTCCTAAGTACAGTTTCTTTATCAACAGTCATCGGACTCATTGCAGGAATCATCGCAGGCTATTTTCGAGGGTTTCTTGATACGGCAATTATGCGCTTTGTCGACATTTTAATGGCCTTCCCTGGGATCTTGCTTGCCATGTCACTTGCTTCGTTTTTAGGACCCAGCCTCAACAATGTCATCCTATCGATCAGTGCTACAGGTTGGACATCCACTGCAAGACTAGTCCGCGGGCAAGTCTTGAGCATCCGTGAACGAGAGCACATAGCTGCTGCACGTGCACTTGGATTGCAATCTCCTCGTATACTATTCAGACACGTTCTGCCTTTTCTATGGTCCCCTCTTCTTGTATCGACAACATTTTCACTGTCTGGTGTACTGTTGATCGAAGCAAGTCTTAGCTTCCTAGGCTTAGGTGCGAATACTTCTATTCCTACTTGGGGCGGTCTCCTCTTTCAAGGACGCACAGTATTAGAAGAAGCACCCTTTCTGAGTTTGATTCCAGGGGTGCTTATCGCTACGGTAATTTTTTCATTTAATTTTATAGGGGATGCGCTAAGAGATCGCTTTGATCCCCGAGCTCAGTGAGCTTAGTCTCTCAGACTACTTTACCATGTCTTTAAGAGCTTTAAGTGCGCGAACTTTTACAACATTGCGAGCTGGTTTAGCTTTGAATGTAGTTTCTTCGCCTGTGAAAGGATTGACGCCTTTGCGTGCTTTAGTCGCAGGTTTTGATACGCGTACGATTTTCATCAAGCCAGGAACATTGAAAACACCTGGGCCTTTTTTACCGATATCGAGATCGATCAATTGGCCGAGACTTGAAAATACTGTATCGACTTCACGTTTAGAAAGACCTGTGCTTTCAGAGAGAACACGGATGATTTCGCCTTTGGTTCGAGCTTTATCGGCTGGGTCCGTAATTTTATGAACTGGTTGAACTGAAACATCAGATTTCATCATCTTAGTTGCTTTCGCTTTTGTTGATGTCACTTTTTTGTCAGTTTTTGCCGCAGTTTTTTTAGTTTTTTTCTTTTTCTTTGCCATCGTATTCTCCTTGTTAACGAATTACTAATTTAGAATTATATATACGAAAAACCAGTTTTACCAAGGAAAACCTTGAGTCGTTATAGGGAAAATAGATGATAAACTAGTCCCAAACCGATCCAAGTATCTCTTTTCGTCAGTCGGGCACCGATTATTTGTCCCGTCGACTCTGAAGGTGGGTTTACATCAATCTTTCTCATATGCCATTCGACCCGCATTCCCCAACTTTCTGAGTAGAAAAAATCAGAAAGTAGGATCCAATCATAGTGAGGACGCATGGTAATACTGATTTGATAGGGATCATGATCTTCTTCTACTCCACTCATAGCACTGGCTTGCAGCTTTTCTAAGCGCTCAAGATAACTCTCAAAAGCAACCTCAGCTCGTAAAAATGACGTAAAACTGTATACGAAACCGACATGAATGCCAGGAAAATGCAGCGATGAAACGGAGTGAAAGCTCTGACTACGACTTCTCTCCCAATAATACCCCGAAGATGATCCGATTGTATAACCAAGACTTCCTGCTAGAGGCAAATGAAAGGTGTATTGAAATTTTGCAAAATAGGCTTGGGAATCAAAATTTTTGCCCTGAATGGGCCCGAATTGATCAATATTCCAAGCTCCTCTCGCCTCACCAAGAGTGAAAGCAAAATTATGATCCCATTTGATGGATTTAAAACTAACCCCCTGCAGAGGATCTTCCCCCATATTCTCCGCCTCAACCTCTGGATTTTGAATACCAGTAGTGCTCATCGCATCTTGAAATGCATAGATTCCTGGACAATTGAAGACAAGCCACAGAGCAAATACGGCACTCCGAGAATACCGTTGTTTGATCATTTGTTTTATGGTTTCTAAATCTAGCATTAGATTTTTTACTCCTGTTTTTTTAGGAATCTCTACGGCCTTAATGGCCATAATACGATGGAATGAAAATGAATAAGACCGAAGATTTCAAATCACTCGTCACAGCATGGTCAAATGAACCTACTGTACCTCTAATCTTTCTTACGGCTTTACTTTTGACAGGCTTAGTACTCTATTTTTCGAAATTCAAAGCCAAAAAAGTCTCGATGAAGATGGAGAAAAAAGAAGAAGATCATCCCCAAAGTGAGGCGACCGACCTTTTATCAAAGAGCACCGAGACAGACGACTGGCTTGGACGTTTGCGACTCGGCCTTGAGAAAACTCGCGCTTCTTTAATTGCAAACCTGGAGAGCCTCTTTCAGCAGTCTCATACCGATGATGCGCTTCTAAAAAGTTTGCATGAAACCCTCTATAGAGCAGAAATTGGCACCAAAGCTGTGGATAGACTCGTTGCTCATATCCAAAAGCTAATGAAATCAAATGCAGGAAAACTAAAATGGGAGGACATTCAAGGCAGTCTTTCTCAAGAAATTGAAAGCATTCTCGACCTCCCCTCGCCTAAGATCGAAGCAAAACCACGGGTAATTCTTGTCGTAGGGGTAAACGGTGCCGGAAAAACGACAACCATTGCAAAACTCGCAGCACACTTTCAGGCTGAAAATAAGTCTGTTCTTATTGGAGCGGCTGATACCTTTCGAGCTGCTGCGATCGATCAGCTCCGCGTGTGGGGAGATCGTCTGGGAGTCAAAGTCATTGCTCATCAGGAGGGTGGTGATGCTGCTGCAGTCGCATTTGATTCGGTACAAGCAGCGATCTCACGTGGTGTGGATGTACTGCTCATTGATACAGCTGGGCGACTTCATAACAAACAAGACCTGATGAACGAACTTGCAAAGATGGTACGGGTCATCAAAAAAGAAATACCAGATGCTCCACATGAAACGCTGCTCGTCTTAGATGCGACAACCGGCCAAAATGCTTTTATGCAAGTGCGAGCTTTCAGAGAGCTCGCAAAAATTACTGGCATCTGCGTGACAAAGCTGGATGGAACAGCGAAAGGCGGGGTTATCATAGGGCTCGCCAACGAATTTCAAATTCCCATTCAATACATCGGTGTTGGTGAAAAATCGTCAGATTTTAGGCATTTTCAAGCGAAAGAATTCGTCAGTTCACTCTTTGCAAAATCCTCACCTCAAAAAGAATCTTGACAAATTTTCTATATTTCTTAATTTGAGCGTTCCGCTTGTAGGGGTGTAGCTCAGGTGGTTAGAGCGCTACGTTGACATCGTAGAGGTCTCCAGTTCGAGTCTGGACATCCCTACCATTCAAGCCGATCAAAATTCCAATATATAAAAGAGACTTTCTACCAAACTATGCAGTAATGCAAAAATGTGTCCAATTGGTGGTATGCGTTAGGTTAT